>JAXDTV010000031.1:0-4133 GCA_034089785.1 Eubacterium sp. | reverse complement strand
ACGCACGCTCCTCGTCCGTGAGCATAAGCGGCAACGTTTGATTCTGATAATACTTTTTTTCCAGATTCAGGCGGTAAAAGGGATTGATTTTCGTCATTTCAATCAGACCGGACTTCATTCGGTCCGCCAGCTCTCCGGCGTTTTCGTTCAAACACAGCACGCCGACTCCTTCTCCGAGCAGGACCTGACGGAATCCGGCGTCATTCTGATAAATTGCGCCGGGAGCTGCGCGAAAAGGCTGCCCCTGCATCAGCCAGGCAAAGGAATGATCCGCTTCAATAAACATCTCAAACTTCGCAGTTGTAAAACTGCCCATTAATTATTAAATCAGATTTTCTAAAATAAAATAGCATAAGCCGTCTCTGTTTTGTATATGATTTATGGCACAATTGCCTGAACCGATGTGCATGAGGTTGCCTTTTTAGCTGTCAGTTACCTATGCTACGCTTGATAGAAGGCTTGTTTCGGATGTGCGAAGTTTGAGTTATGGAAAAGAATTAATTCTGTATATCTGGTTCAAAGCCGCATATTTGTCTTGCGGAGGGAGGGATAACGGTGCTATAATTTTTATGATTGGCTCTGTTATGGGCCTTTTTTACGATCAGAGAGGAGAGATGATATTTATGATTAGGGATTATTATTGCTCGGTGAAGCATATACTGCTATTGTGCTTCGTTGGCTTCCTGCTCAGTGGCAACCTAGCCTGGGCCGCCACTGTTAAGCTTTACTCAAACTACGATGCAACTTTTGCTGACCCCAGTGTTCTTACGGTTGCCTACGGTGATACCAATTCGCTGGTTCGCATGGATAACTACAAAAGCCATGACAACGGGGTTGTCCAAGCCTATTCTATAACTGTAAAATACTTTGCAGTGCAGGATGTTCCCGGTTTTGGCAGATTCACCAACGAACTCTACGCTGATCCGGTATATTTTTTTGTAGGCAGAGACGGCCAGTTGCATGCTGAATCTAACTCAGAACATGAAAAAAATCTCTTGGCCTCTTCTGAATTTACCAATAATCTGCAGAATATGCTCCAAAGCTATCACCCCGATATTTACTCTTTCTTGTTACAAATGGCTGCTGTCCAGCAGGAAAAAGAAAAGCAGTTAGCCCAGCAGCAGCTAGCCAATGAAATGGCCGCCATCCAGGCAAATCCTGCCAGACGTCATTACTTGGCCGATAATCTTTGGAAAGAAGAAGAAAAAATCCGAGCTCAGATAGTATACCCAGAATTGGCAGCTTACTGGGAAAACAATGCCATCCATTACGGTTCCTATTATAGTTTTCGCGATAATTTACCAGAGAGCTATAAAGGCTTCCCCCACATGTATCTCAAGCGCAATGATTTAACAGATTATGGTCAGTATATTATCGTAATCAAAGAAAATAATATGTACACCTGCTTCGACTATAATGCCGATACAGATTCATTCATTATCTATAGCAATACTACACATGCACCTGACTACTCCCTGCATTTCTATAAAAACAATGACACCATAGATGCAAAAGCAACAAACATTTCTGGAAATCCCGTCTATAGCAGTGATGGCCAAGCCCTTAGTTGGACAACCCTAAATTACGAAGGCACCACTGAGGGAGATTTTTGGTGTCTCAAATGGAGCCAATGGTCACAGATCTTTATCCCCACTTCCCGTACTGATGGCTACCGCCTGTTCCTGCAGTACGGCAAATTGCTTAAGTAAATTTGAGGATAACGGAAAGGAATCTCCACCATGAAAAGGATTTTAACACTGTTAATCGCGGCGGTCTTTGCCGTAATCGTACAGGGATTATCCTTTACCACTGCCGTGATCAATGCCTATAGCAGCAGTGACGAATGGCTGATTTACTGGTATTTGTGCGGCTCAGATTTAGAGTCAGATGAAGGAGCCGCCACCGAAGATTAATAATGTAGAGCCCCCATAAGTTATGCCAAATAATCTAACTTTATGGGGTCACTACATAACTCACACACTTAACTTCACACTCAGTGAGGAGGACATTATTATGCTGAATTCGTTGGTTTATATTATTGCAATTATTGCTTTCGTATTGTATGGTATCCATATAGAATATAAAGGGGCAGGTCGCATTTCTTTGGACTACGCTTTCTTTGCGGTAGTCATTTCAACTGTGTTTGTGTTACTAGTGCTTAGTAGTATAAAAAGTAAGCTAAATGATATTATTGACATAATTAGCAATGTGAGCAGTGACATACACTTCTTGGGCTGTGACATAGACCACTTGAGAGATGATGTCGAAGAAGTTCGAAAAGAAATTCGAAAAGAAATTCAAGACATCAAAGACCAGACCGACGATATTGAGACTATCTCTCGTAAGGTTGCCCGTTTGTCTGCTGACGTCCACGAGATAAAGAAGTCTGTCGGACATCAGACTGATGATGATGACGATGATTATGATGACGATGATTATTATGATGATGACGATGATTATTATGACGATGATTATTATGATGATGACGATGATGATGACGATGATGATGACGAGCACGCCAATATCTAAAGAGCTCTTTAGTGCCCTTGTCGTTTATCTGTGCGACATCAACGTTTATGAACAAGGGACAGAACACTGTTTTATCCCCGTCAATTTCTGAAGAAACATGGGCTGACTAAATTCCTTCCTGACAAGGACGAGTTCCTTGAGTACGTTGTGCACATGACCACGCCAATCAACTATTTGAAAAAGATTTACCATCATGTTATCCTTTGGTTACTTAAAGGATTCTAAGTCATGGAATAACAGCAAAACAAGGAGTGTGTTTTTTTAATGAGCCAAAAAGTTTAAAACAAAAAGTAATGTATACACTAGTTTTTTTTAGATGTTCCTATTATGGGACTTTTTTCATCAAGGAGAAAATTATATGACTCAAACTTCGCAGTTGTAAAACTGCCCATTAATTATTAAATCAGATTTTCTAAAATAAAATAGCATAAGCCGTCTCCGTTTTGTATAATGAAAGTGCCTGAACTATCACAACATAAACGGAGGGCTTATGCCATAAATATTGTAGCACATAATCACCAGTCTCGTGAACTCCTTTCTTCGAAAATTTCTCGTTTTCTTGAAGAATTCCATGTAGGACGGATTCTTCAAGCCTGCAACGCGTACAAAGTACGCGGCTTTTCGGTCAAATCTGTATTCTAGATTGCCTTTGAAAATGCTTTCAGTAATAAATCTTTCTTCCAGAAACAGTGGGAGTCTTCAAACTCCATCCCTTTCGCTAAAGATACCTTTTATCGATTTATGAATTCTAGCAGCATCAATTGGCGCAGATTTACGCTTCAGCTTGCTTCGGCGGTCATTCAGAAAATAGAACCTCTTACCAATAAGGAACGCCGCAATGTCCTTATCATCGATGATTCTCTTTTCAGACGGGCACGTTCGAAAAAAGGTAGAACTGCTGGCTAAGGTCTATGACCATGTAGAGCATAAATATACCAAAGGGTTCCGCATGTTGACTCTTGGCTGGAGTGACGGGAATTCCTTTCTGCCATTGAGTCAGTGCCTGTTATCTTCCGCAGAACGTGAAAACCGACTGCAGGAAGCATCTTCAGATATTGATGCGAGAAGCAATGGGGGCAAACTGCGTAAACTGGCGCAGACCAAGGCTACCAGTGTGATGCTGACTTTACTGAAGGAGGCGAAAGATGCTGATATTCCAGCCAAGTATGTCCTCTTTGACACATGGTTCTGTTCTCCGGATGCAATGTTGCAGATTAAGAATATTGGTTACGATGTCGTTGGAATGGTCAAAAAGGGTGATAAAATTCATTTTCGATACAATGGCCGGATGCAAAGTGCACCTACTATTTTCCAAGCAGCCAAGAAGCGTCGCGGCCGTTCCCCATATCTTCTTTCCGTGGAAGCGGAGGCTGTAAAGGGAGAACAGGCTATTCCTATAAAACTGGTCTTTGTAAGAAACAGGAACAATAGGCAGGATTATCTGATTTTGGTTTCTACGGATGTTAATTTGTCCGAAGAAGAAATCATCCAAACCTATGGCAAACGCTGGAATATAGAAGTCTTCTTCAAAATGTGCAAATCGTATCTTAAGCTTGGCAAAGAGAGCAGAACCATGTCTTATGATGCAATGACCGCCCATGTGT
>JAXDTV010000019.1:0-3321 GCA_034089785.1 Eubacterium sp. | reverse complement strand
AGCTGATACCCTTTCAGCGTGTAAGTTTTCACGATATGCCCCAGCCGGTTCATCACGGCGATCTTGTCCAGGTCATAGGAAAAAACCCATTTTCCATCTACTGTCAGGATCCGGTCTGTCCGGTAATCGTTGAGCACCGTGCGTCCCCGGCTCTTTCCCTTGTTGTCATAATAATAAATGTTGGTGGCTGTGGATTTATCGTGGCCAAACATAGCAAAAAATCCATCAGACAGAGCCGCCTGGCTGCTGCCCTTTTTCACTTTAGTAATAGCCGGGATCACCTTATCCTTAGGCATCTTCACCGTGAAACGCTTCGTTTTTTTCAAGGTTCCCTGGCCATCGTAGAACCTGAGTTCCACCTGATTGGTCCGGCCGGAAGCCAGCCCCGGTATCAGGTATTCATGGGTGTTTCTCAGTGTTTTTCCACCGCCTCCACAGGTTCCTTTCACCGTAGACGCCCCCTTGGCAGTTATGGTGTACTCTGCATAATACCCTTCTGACGACCGGGCGTAAAAACAAACCGATGTGCTGAGTGTTCCATAAGGATTTTTTACCAGAAGAGGCTTTTCTACCGTGTAGGAACTTTTCTTCAACTTGTTTAATTTTTTTGTCACTTCCTGCTGATATTTTTTCGTGTAGATATTTTTTGTGCTGTGTTTAATGGTGTAAACTTTGGCGGAAGATGTGTTGTGTCCCCCAAACACCGCCAGTACTGCAAACACAAAGAAGATCCAAGCCATTTTACTGCTCTTTTTCATAATACACTCCTGTAAAATCATATTTGATCACCCGGTATGCGTACCGGCTGGCTTTGTAAGTATAGGTGCAGATCATCTTTCCTTCTTTGTCATATTCTCCGTAAGTATGATCCATACCACTGCTGAATGTAATATTGTTTCCTATGTAGTTCACGCCGCTGACCACACTGGAGTACGGCACAGCAAACTGCTGTACCATCTCATAGGTTTTCTTCTTCTCATCCACCAGATACTTATAATAATAAGAAGCCGTTCCTTTTCGATAGGTTCCCACTCCCGGATACAGACTCCAGTCAAAATCCGGCAGGGTCTTGGCACTTCCGAAATTGTTGTTGTACATATACAGATAGTACTGTCCTTCCGGCAGTGACGGATCTTTTTCCACCGTAATGGTATGCTGGCCGGCATGTCCCACGAAATCTCCTTTTTGTTTCAGCAGATATTTTTCCAGACCAGTGCCTTTGTAAAGGGAGCCGCTGTGGATCAGATAGTCGATCTTCGGGTTGGTGTAAATATCCTTTACTTTAATAAGAACGCTTTCCTCCCTGCTGCTGAAAATACCGTCATTTTCATTGATCAAATCCAGGGAATTTAAGTGAAGCCAGTCTAACTCCGTGCCGCCATAGGTATTTTTTCCACCTGCTCTCTGGACATGCTTCTGTCTTGACTCTTTCATCAGCACTTCAAAATCCACCAGTTTCCGTACTTTCCCCGTGGCGTAATCAACACTGATAAGCACATCTTCAATGGTATCCTTGTCGGTGTCATTTACAAGACACAGCAGCGTATTTTTGTCCTTGTCATACATAAAATCATGGTGAAGTTCGTATTTGCCCAGATGAATCGTCCGCTCTACCCGTCCCAGCCGGTTCACCACCGCCAGGTCCGTCAGGCTGTAGGAATAAACCAGTTTGCCATCAATGGTAAGGATCCGGTCTGTCCGGTAATCATTTAACGGTGTTTTACCGCGGCTCACCCCTTCATTATCATAATAATAGATGTTGACAGCCTTGGATTTGTCATGTCCCATCACCGCAAACAGCCCGTCTGTAAGAGCCTCTTTGCTTTCCCCTTTTTCCACTTTCAAAATCTTCGGCACCTCTTTGTCGGAATTTAATTTCACGGTGTAACTTTTGCTGGCCAGAAGTTTGTCTTTTTCATCATAAAATGACATCTGTATCTCGTTGGTCCTGCCTGTGGCCAGCCCTGTCAGCAGGTACTCATGTTCTTTTGTCACCTTGTCACTGCCATCATTTACAAGACGGTGTTTTACCACGCTTCCCTTGTCCGGCGTAATCTGGCACACCGCATAGCAGGCTTTGTCTGTCTGGGCGTAATAATAAAAAGATCCGATGTTGGTTCCATATGGATTCCACACCATCAGTGGATTGTCCGTACCGTATGTATTTTTTCCTTTCCAGGTACTTAACTGTTCGTCCACTTCTTTCTGGTAGTCTTCGGTATAAATATCCGTTTTCGTGTGATGGATCTGTTCCACCTGAAAATCTGCCTGGACCACTCCCGGTTCCTTGGTGGCTTTGGGCTTTTTCCCTGTGTCATTCTGCATCCTGTGCTGCAGCCACAACTGACACACGAACGCAACAGCCAGCACGCATACCACGGCTGCCAAAACAAAAAACATCTTCTTTTTCATCCTATCTCTCCTGTCTGATCGTTTTTTTCATCATAAATAGGAATCAAAGCACTTTTATGTCAAAATTTGTATTTACGAATTTTATATTAAATGTTAAAATATAACTATACATTTAGTTAAGAATGGAGGATATAATATGGAACTAAAGGAAAAACAGATTCAAGAACAGAATTCCATGGCGCGTTTTGTCAGCACCGTGATCTGTATCAGCCTCTTGGTGGTTTCTGCTGTGACTTTCATCAGAGTGATCCGCCCGGAGATTGTTGTACGAAGCGTCATTATTTTATTGACTATCATCATTAATTTTGTAGCACCAAAGATCATTAAGAGCAGCAAGGCATGCCGGCACATACTGAACATAACTACTTATATTTCTTATGCCGTAACGCTGTTTACCGCCAGCAATATGTATATGTACACCTATGTATATCTGATCGCCATGATGATCATGATCTACTGTGACCGCAAACTTCTGGCATTTTCCGGCATCCTGGCATCTGTTACCATCGGAGTATTTTTCACCTATCATCTCCTGACAGGCTCTCCCAATGTAACACTGGACATTGCCATTGTACAGGAACTGATCGTAGTTGTTTCTGCTTTTACAGCCTATGCGATCATCCGTCTGCAGGAGGGTCACAACAGTGAGAACAGCATTGAGATCGAGCGTCGTGCTTCCGAGCAGCATATGGTTGCCAGCGAGATCATGCAGCATGCCAAAGATCTGACAGAGCAGTTTGGACATGCAATGCGCTGTTATGAAGATCTGAACAGCGGCATGGACAAGAGCCACTCCGCTATCAGCGAAATCGATACCAGTTCCAAACAGACTGCAGAATCTATTTCCTATCAGACTGACCAGACACTGGAGATCCAGAATCATATTAAAAAAGTAGACGGTGTTACTGC
>JAXDTV010000064.1:0-5283 GCA_034089785.1 Eubacterium sp. | reverse complement strand
TGTAAAAGCAGCAAAGACCTCAGTCAAGGTAAAGAAGGGCAAGAACACGAAAGTGGCACTTGCCGGTTCCTTCAACAAGGAAAATGCAAAGAGCATAACCTTCAGCACAACAGACAAGAAGACATTGAAGGTATCTAAGAGTGGTACTGTAAAGGCTCTGAAGAAGGGAAGCGCAGTTGTACGTGCCAAGGTGGTTTTAAAGAACGGAAAGACAAAGGTTGTAAAGGTAAAAATTACAGTGAAGTAAAAAGAACTATAGGGTAACCCAAGAATAAGATTATTTCTTTAGCGAGAGATAACAAATACAGGTTTTATTTACCAAACAAAACTGCTATACTAATCAATAGATGATTCGTATAGCAGTTTTTTGGAGGTGCATTATGGCAGTGAATGTGGATTTGTTTCTTCACGAGTTGATACCGGGAATAATGTTTCTTTATTGTTTATCAAATTATGTAAAGCTTGTCGGGAAAGAAAAAATTATTGCTGTGTGTAAAAAAATAGAGTATGTGCCAGGGGTTCGAAGTGCATTCTATCGCATTTTCTTTCAATATGTTGATCAAAAAAATGGCAGGGTAATTAGCGGGACATGCAAAAAAATATTTCGACCTAAGTTGGAGAATGGAAGTAAATTTACAGTAATCGCTTCAGACAGTGCAACAAGAGGCGATAAGTATGTCCCTATAGAAACGTTGTATTTTTATATGGCTGGAAGTGTGTTTTTTCTAATAACAATGGGCGGAATTTTTATAAAGGATATGCAATTCCTTCGGTAAAATGCATCGGTTGCTTATATCATTATCAAATCAGGATAGATAGTGTCCGTATAGATACAAGGGGGTGCAGGATGAATAGTATATTTTGCATGAATAGCAGTTGAGTGAATTTTGGGTATCATATAGGTCAAATACATAGGAGGAAAATTATAGGTATGAAAATATTAAAAAGGATCAGCTGTTTTTTGTTGATTGTATGTATCTCAATAAACAGTTCAGCATTTTCTGTTTTAGCTGAAGAAACTGGGCAGAACCGGCAAGCTGCGGTAGGAACTGAGGGTAAAACAAGTCAGGGATTGACTTATAGGGTAAAAGCGGATGGAACAATCTGTATTACCAAGTATGACGGAACAGATGAAAAACTGATTATACCGAATGAAATAGATGGTGAAACAGTGACAGAGATAGGATATGGTGCTTTTAAGAATTGCGAAGCACTCAAAGAGATAACATTGCCATCGAAATTGACGAAGATGGGGAGTTGCGTGTTTACCGGAAGCGGGGTAGAGGAACTCCGCATACCCAACACGTTAACAAGTGGAAGTGACGCATTGAACGGAAGCAGTATCAGTAAGGTCACTTTCGCGGAGGGGATCACAAAAATACCTAATAGTATATGCGAGGGGATGGATGCCCTCACAGAGGTAACGATTCCTGCAGGAGTGACAAGTATAGACAGATGGGCATTTTACGACTGTAAGAAGCTTGGGAGTATAGCCCTTCCGGAAAGTGTGACAGAGATAGGATATGGTTCTTTCAAGAATTGCGAAGCACTCAAAGAAATTCGGTGGCCGGACAATCTATCGATTGATAAGGTGGGAACAGACGCATTTGAAGGAATTTCAAATGAGGCAAAGGCGTATGTTAATGCGAATACGCCGGGGTTCCGTGCAGTTATATTATTGGGAATGTTTCCGCAGACGGTGATAACGCCTTCAGATAACAGTGGCCTTTTAATCAGTGAGGAATCAGATTATTACTACGAGGGGAATCGACTTACACCTGGAAAGTACACAACATTTACTGTTAACTATTCATGTGTGCAGGAGAGGTTTAAAGGTGTAGAAGATCCATATATCAGTATCTTTATTCCGGTTGGAGCAGATGAAAATTGGTATATACGTCTAGATGGAAAAGAACTTTCGCCTACTGATTATAGTTATGACAACAACACCAGAGAACTGAAGATTCCAATATCAAAAAATAAGGGACAGATTAAACTTACCATTAATGCAACTACAAATACGAGGGTAGCGTCATATGCGATGCTGGGGTATTCATCACAGAGTGTGGATAAAACAGAGGTGATTAGCATCGTTTCTGAGAATGTTCCGGTATTAACGGCAGATGTTTCAACAAAACTGCAGGATGGGAACGCAGTGATTCGAGGATATGCTGAGCCGGGAAAGCAGATAAAGATTTACCTGGATAATGTTCTGAAGAAAACCATAACTGCAAATCAAAATGGTTCATTTTATTATGAACTGGATGCGATTCCGGAAAATACCACAAGTATTGTGAAAGCAGAATTAGTGGAGAATTCTTCGGTTTCTGTTTCGAAAATGATTAAAAGAGAATCAGCAAAGCCGCAAGTAACGCAGTTTGATTTCTATGCAGCGGGAGTCGGTGGAAAGTATAAAAAGATAGACCTGCTTAAGGAAGAGAAGAAGGTTATTCCCTTATATCCACGGTACAAGTATTTCTTTAAAATTAAGTTTGATGATAATTCTGCTGTAAAGAATGTCAGAATCGTAAGCAACAAAAATGGTGCAAAAAAGAGTATGTCGGCCGAACTTAAGGATGGAGAATATGTAGCATATGGGTATTTTGATGAAACCAATCATTCCTATGTACCGGGAGTATTATCTGTTTCTTACGTACAGAAGGATAGTGGCAAGAATCTGAGTTCGGAGGAAGTCTTTAGAAAATGCTTAGAAGCATGTCACGATGAGTCGAGCAGTGTGAACCCTTCTGCAATTACATCTGAAAAGGTTTCGGAAGAAAAAGATGGGGATAAAACAATTTATACCAGTAAGCTATCGAACGGGACAAAGGATGTAACGGTAAAGACCACTATTACAACGGAAATTATTCCGCATCAGACCTCACAGCAACTTGTACAGCAGGGGTACAGGCCGATAACGGATGCCTCCGGAAACAAGGCATATATTCGCGTGGTAGAAGATGTGGTAGATGATGCGGTGAAGAATGGAGGGTTTTTAACGCGCATTATTTCGGAGTCCACCAGCGGAGATACCGAACATATGATTGCCTGGAATGCATTTCTTTCAGTTGGTGATTGGATTAGTGATACCTATGAGGGAAGTGCACTTGGAATCGCTACATCTCTTTTGGGTTTAATGGATGAAGGCGTCTATTATAGTACTCTGATGGCAATGAATCCCGGGATGTCCGAAGCGGATAAGAATAATTTGAGGGCAGAATATGCGGAAGATTATTCACTCTGCATGGCGAGTATTACGTTGACACTTGCATTGATGTGTTTTCCTACACTGAATCCAGTTACGGGTTTTCTTATTGCAACTGGGGGATCGATGATTTTTGGATTTATCGATGAAAATAATTTGATAGCACGTTTGACAGGATT
The DNA here is from genome assembly GCA_034089785.1 of Eubacterium sp. Classification (GTDB taxonomy): domain Bacteria; phylum Bacillota; class Clostridia; order Lachnospirales; family Lachnospiraceae; genus Eubacterium_F. Next base: position 1,899 of record JAXDTV010000064.1, on the reverse strand, counting down.
GTTTACGATAGATCCGAGTGGAACGGTGTATGAAGGTGTGGTTGATAATAAGATTGAAGATGCAACAGCAACTATTTATTATAAGAAGGATCTTTCAGATAGTATTGCACAGAAATGGAATGCAGATGAATACTTACAGCAGAATCCTGTGAATACAGGCCAGGATGGGGTCTTTGCGTGGGAGGTACCGGAAGGATACTGGCAGGTGGTAGTAGAAAAGCAGGGATACCAAAAGGCTGAAAGTGATTGGATGGAAGTCCCACCGGAAAGAACAGGTCTTTTACTGGAACTGGTATCCGAGAAACAGCCGGAGGTTGAAAGTGTCAGTCTTACAAAGGAAGATGCTGTCATCCGGTTTACCCAGTATATGGATCCAGACACGATAGGAACGATTCAGATGACGAGCGGAAATTCAAAGGTGGAGTTTGATCTGGAATATGATAAAACAGGTAAAAACGAAGCTGGGAAAGTACTTGCGAAGGTATTTCACCTGAAATACAGAAATAAGCTGTCTGAAGGGGATCAGGTAAGTATTATAATACCTGATTCACTTAAAAGCTATAACGAAAAAACAACAGCGTCCCGCACAATATCGGGGATTGTCAGCCAGAGTGTTAAGATTGACTGTGAGGACAAGGTCAGCTTGGGCTACGGAGAAGAGAAAACAATAGATGTAAAGATAACAGGAGCTACATCGGACATGATACTTTTCAGTGAATCTTCTTCCGAGGTTGCATTGGCAGCTGATTTGGAAAAGAAGGGTGACAGCATTTATTCGCTGAAATTAAAAGCACAAATTCCGGGAAGTTATCAGGTAAAGCTTTTCTTTAAGGAGCAGGATATTGAAAAAACAGTTCAGGTAAATATTGGCATGGATAAATCGGAAGAAACACCAGGAGTATCCGGAGATGATAAACCAGACAATCCAACCGGAGACAGTGGTTCAACCGGAGATAGTGGTTCAACCGGAGGCAGCGGTTCAACCGGAGACAGTGGTTCAACTGGAGACAGTGGCTCAACCGGAGACAGTGGTTCAACTGGAGACAGTGGCTCAACTGGAGACAACGGTTCATCCGGCACAGGTACTTCCATGCCGGAACAGAAACCGTCTGATGTACCGGAGAACAGTGGCTCAGATCCTAAAGAACCATCAGCTCAGGAGAAGCCGGTTCAAACTATAAAACCTGTTTCAAAAGGAAGCTTGGTCAAGGACAAATCCCAAAATGTGTACCGTGTAACCAAGATTGGAAAAAATGGAACGGTTGAATTTAGGAAGCCGAGTAGTAAGAAGTTAAAGAGCATCCGGATTCCAGATGCGATTAACATCAATGGTGTAACATACAAAGTGACAGGTATAGCTGACGGCGCTTTTAAGAACAATAAGAATGTAACAAGTATTAAAATTGGTAAATATGTGACAAAGATTGGAAAAAGTTCTTTTAGCGGATGCGGAAAACTAAAGGCTCTTACGATTGTGTCCACTAAGTTGACCACAAAGTCTGTATCCTCGTCAGCCTTTAAGGGAATTTCATCCAAGACGGTCATTAAAGTGCCCAAGGGCAATATGAAAGTTTACAAGAAACTATTTGTCAAAAAAGGGTTAAGCAAGAAAGTCAAAATAAAGGCACTATAAGCTGCAAGGGGCTGCCGTGTTTACGGCAGCCCCTTTATTGAACTGTTTTTTTAGACATGAAATAATTCTTCTATCTTGCAAGTATGCTTCTTTTTATCTGCACCGTCAGCATCATAATTGACACCTACCAGTAAAATCCTGTCGCTATATCCGGATAATGCACCCTGATATCTTCGGCTCTTAATCTGCTGAATAGCTGAGTCTGCCGTCTGATTATATTTTAGTTCCACTACCAATGCAGGTCGTGTTCCTGCATTTGCTCTTGG
>JAXDTV010000051.1:0-30370 GCA_034089785.1 Eubacterium sp. | reverse complement strand
GTGTATTTCTTAGTCTCCGGGTTGGTTGCGATAATATAGCACTTACCCAGTTTCTTAGCAGTCACAACTCCCTTTTTACTTACTTTCGCGATCTGGCGGTCACTGGAACGCCAGGTAATTTCCTTCAGTGTTTCTTCGTCTACATGCTTCAGTTCAAAGGTGTGTTTTTCCGACCTGTACATGGTAGCACTTTTGATTGTTTTCCCTTCTTCATCCTGAAAGACCATCTTTTTCGTGGTCTTACTTTTTTTATTCTCCTTTTTATCTTCTTTCTTCTCTGCCTTTACGGTCTTTGTCTTTACAGTTTTCTCAGCCTTTACAGTCTTTGTCCTGGCCGTCTTCGCCTCTGCTGTAAAGTTAAAACTCATGGCCAATCCCATGGCAATCACTCCACCTATCATGATACTTCGCTTCATTTTGATTCCTCCTAGCATACAACTGTTAATTAATATCTTCTAATTCCTGCAAAAATTTATTTTTTGGTACTTTCTTCACAAACAGATCGCCAAATGCGAACCAGAATGCAAAGGCAGGAAATACCTCAAATGGCAAAAACAAACACTCCGCTATGGTAGCCACTACAAATCCTACCATGATGGCCGGTATCAAAAATGCATACGTAGCATTTTTTCTCCGCTTTGTCAGGTAAAATTTCAAAGAAAAGCCAATGGCTAACACCGTGATCACTGCATAAAAGAGCATACCGAATATACCATAAGTATACCCAAACTGCAGCCAGTTATTGTGAGCGTGGGCTTTCTTATGTCCGCCCACAACCAGTGAAACACTGCAGTGTCCGGAATAATTTAGTTTTGACATATAAGCCTTGTAAATGTCAATTCTGCCACTTGTCAAGGCATTGAGACCTTTTGTATTTTCCAACACATAGAAGAAACGATCCCACACATTTTCCGGAACAATGGACTGCTTTTCGCCCATATCTTCTCCCGGTGGTCCGTCCTCCTTTGAAGCCGGATCCGATTTAGGATCCACTTTGGGAACTACATCCGGCTCAGCCACAACCACTTCCCCCAGATCCTGTATCTTGCTACCGTTGGCCATATAAAGCGCCTCGCCATCAAATACAATGGGATCATCTACCCAGGCTGGAATATATTGCAGCCCTTTATAATACACCGGATACAAAATAACGCAAAAAAGCAACAAAAATATGGTATTTTTCAGAAAGGACCGAAATTTATGGTTCTTTTTGCCAATACACAGTCTCAAAACGATCCATATGACAAAAACCGTTCCCACAGCGATCATGGAAGTTCTTGCCTGAGTCAGGGAAAGATAAAAAACCACCAACGCAAGACTGATATAGGTGGTGGCATTTTTCTTCCAGTTCCGCCCGGTCTCAACCATCCAGTCCATATCTGACATATACACACAGAAAATAATGTAAAGATACAGCGCAAATGTATTGGGATTTGTAAAAATCCCGGCATACCGGCCTCCCTCATAAAGGGGACGGAACAAGAAGGCGATCACCGCCATGATCCAAAAGCATACCTTGACGGCATCCTTAAAACACTTCCACAGAAGATCTTTTCTTGTATGGTTCTGCCACACAAAAAAGACTGCTGTAAAAACAAATGCCAGAATAATACCCAGTCCGCAGGCTTTCTTTGGAACGATCAGATCTGACACCGTAAAAGCCAGACACATACCGAACCAGGCAATACTCATGGAACGCCTCCAGTGGATACGAACCAGAGAGCGGTCCAGAGAAAATACAGCAATCACAAGCATCAACAGGATACCACAAGTAGTGTTGTAAAAATAACTTTCTTTGTGAAGTCCATAGCGGACAATACAAAACAGTACCAGATCTACAACAAAACAAAGGGTGATCACCCGGTATTTAATTTTTTCACTTAGTTTTCCCATAATCGGGACCCACGGACGAAATAAATCAATAAAAATGTCCTGCAATCGATAAATCATTCACTCTTCCCCTTTGGCCACAACTTTTTAGTGGCACACGGCCACAACCGTCTTCAGCATGATCTTCAAATCTTTTCCAAAGGAATAATCCTCTAAATATTTCAAATTATACTGCATCTTCTGCGGCAGTACTTCCTTTATGTAAGTTTCATCTACATTTTCAGATGCCATCAGAAGTCTTTCCTCATCTTTGTACTCAATACTCGCCTCGGAAGTAACTCCCGCCGGCAAAAGAAGTGTCGCCATCATTTCCTTTGTATAACCCTTTACATACCGTGGCACTTCCGGTCTGGTTCCTACAAAAGACATATCTCCTTTTATGATATTGATGATCTGAGGCAGTTCATCCAGTCTTACTTTCCGCAAAAACCTTCCCACTGCCGTAACCCGGCTGTCCTGGTTTGTCGTTACCTGGGATCCCAGTTTCTCCGCATTGGCAACCATGGTACGAAACTTGATGATCTTAAATGTTCTTCCATAAGTGGTCACTCTTTCCTGGCAAAAAAACACGCCTCCCCGGGAGGTAGTTCCTACCAGAATCCCGATAACTATCATAAAGGGAAGCAAGATACAGAACAGCACCAGTGATACTACAAAATCAAAAATCCTTTTTAACACCAGTGATCCTCTGTGTTTCTGCAGTGCCTCATAATAAGGCCTTACCTCTTCTGTACGAAGGTTTTCCGGCAGATCTTTAAAGGCTTTCATGCAACACCTCTTCCAGACACTCTAATACATATGCCACATCTTCATCTGACAGTTTTGTATGAAGCGGCAGCGTTATCTCGTTGGCAAACATTTCGTAAGCATTCGGATAGTCTTTTATATCAAATCCCAGATTTTTATAAGCTGTCAGCATAGGCAGCGGCTTATAATGCACATTGGCAGCCACGCCTTTTTCTGCCAGTTTCTGAATGATCTGATTTCTCTGCTCCGGTGTGATGGATGTGATCCGCATCAGGAACAAATGCCCGCTGGATCGTACCATATCATTATAATGTATCAGACTTGTAAGCTTGTGGTCTTTCAAAGACTGATTGATCTTATCCAGTCCCTTTTCATACTGCTCCACAATGTCTTTTCGTCTGGCAAGCATACCCGGATAGCGCTTTAACTGAACCAGTCCCAGCGAAGCCATAATATCTGTCATATTGCACTTATAAGCCGGTGACAAAATATCATATTCCCAGGCACCGGCCTTTGTCTTTGCCAGGGCATCCTTGGACTGGCCGTGAAGGGACAAAAGCATATAATCCCGGTAGATCTCTTCTGAATCGGCTCCCGGTATTTCCTTCCAGACAACGGCGCCGCCCTCTGCCGTGGTAAGATTTTTAACGGCATGGAAAGAAAAAGTCGTAAAATCTGCCATTTCTCCAGATACTTTTCCTTCTCTTCCGGCTCCAAATCCATGAGCGGAATCTGCCATGATCAAAATTCTTCCCAGAGCCTTCTGATATTTGTTTTCAGAGGCTTCAAAACAACCTTTTGCCTCTTCTGCAATTTCCACAATCCTGTCGTAGTCACAAGGAACGCCTGCTATATCAACCGGCACAATGGCCTTGGTATGCGGTCCCACTGCCTTCTTTACTGCCTCATAATCCATTTCATAGGCCCCGGGCTGCACATCGATCAGCACCGGTTTGGCTCCTGTATGTACGATGGCACTGGCTGTAGCTGTGTAAGTATAAGCAGAGGTAATGACTTCATCCCCCGGACCAATACCAAACAAACGAAGGGTCATTTCCATGGCTGCCGTAGAAGAATTCAAACACACCGCTTTTTTTGTATGACAAAAATCTGCTATCTCTTTTTCAAACTTTTTCGTCTTTGGTCCTGTGGTGATCCAGCCGGACCGAAGGGTATCCGCTACCTCTTTGATCTCTTCCTCGCTGATATCCGGTGGTGAAAACGGTATCTGTCTTGGTTCCATTTTTACAAGCCTCCTGTTTTTTGCAAAATCCAACAAACGACCGCAATAAATGCGGCCGTTGTCTGTTATTCAATAAAAATCACGGTTTCATGGTAGCATGAGCACTTGGATCTGTCGCATCCTGACTCTGTGCGGCTTTCTCCGTCTCATCTGTTTCCTTAACCTCTGTACTATATTTTTTCATTTTTTTCTTAACTTTTTCAACCGAAGTATAGTTTGGCTCACACACATATAATGCGGTGGAACGGATGGAATAAGTTGTCTTCTTCGCTCCTGTTCCTTCTGCATTAGCGTAAGAAATCTTCCATTTAGCCATGTCATTCAACTGCATGTTGCAGAGAGAACTGATCTTCTTGGTAGACATACTGGTCTGGAACATGTTCTTGGATTCCTTCAAAAGACTTGTGAAGTTCTGAAGGATCGCCGGTGACATTGCCTTGTTAAGGATTGCCTCGATCATATGCTGGTGGTCACGGCCACGCTGATAATCTCCGTTGGCAAAATGATGTCTCTCACGGCAGAATGCCAAAGCCTTCTTACCATTTACTTTGTTGTAACCTTTTTTGAACTTGTAATGAGTTCCTGCTCCGTGAGGACCCCAGTCAGAAATAAAGTCATAATCGGAGTAAACCTCTACACCGCCCAAAAGATCTACAATCTTCTTCAGACTGGTGAAATTCACTCGTACATAATAATCAATCTTGATATCGTACAATTTTTCCAGTGTTCCGATAGAACAGTCAATACCGTAAATACCCGCATGAGTCAGTTTATCCGGCATACCGCCCGATACCGACTTTCCTTTCTCTCCATACAGTGGTACATAGTAGTCACGAGGAGTAGAAGTAAGCAGAATTTTCTTTGTAACCGGGTTTACGGTAGCAATGATATTTACATCGCTTCGGCTGGTCTGGGAAATCTTACCGTACACATCAATACCACTGATATAAACGGTAAACGGTTTCGTGGTGATATCAATATCTTCAATTTCCCTTACTACCTTTGTCTCTTCCTGATGCTCTCCGAGGATTCTGGTATCTTTGGAGAATGTATCATACTGGTCTGTGATCGCATTTAAGAATGCCTGGTTAAATACAATAACCTGAACTTCCTTTGCATACAAAGCATCTACCAGTGTAGCGGTATCTTCATACTCAACGGTCTGGACCGTAGTAGACAGATCTTTGTTTACCTGTGCCAGTGCCTTGTCAGTATTCTCTCTGTCCTGCTGGGAAAGAATACCAAACTTATACTCTTTGGCATCATCAATGGTCTTTGCCGGGTCATCTTTCAATACATAGAAAGAAATGACATCTACCTTTGTCTCGGCACCGCCGATGTCTTCCATGGCTGCATAAGAGTCGTACATATAATAGCCACCTCCTACATAGAACGCACAGAAAAATACGCACAGCACCCTGCCGATGATATAACTGGAATGTGTCATCTGGGAGCATACCTGATAAGCAAGCAACGCCACACACACCACAGTCAGTGCTACAATATATTTGACAGGTACAAAACCTACATAAATTGACAATCCTACCAACGCTGCTGAAACAAGCAGCTGAATAATTAAGAAAACAAAACTCAGTTTTCTGCTTAATAGTGTTTTCACTTTAGACCTCCCGTGTTCATAGTATTGTAAAAATAAAAAATCCTTACAGCATTATATAACAGTTTCAATTAAAAATCAATTCAAAAACCCGTTTTCTTGCACCGCCGTCCAGATACCGGTAATTCTCTTTCAAAAACTCCTCCTGGCCCGCCGGTTTTCCAATGGCTTTCTGCCACTGCTCATGCAGTGTTTTCTGGTCTTTGCACACCGGACCCGGCACCTCAGAAACATAGTCCTCATAAAAACTCCGACCCTCTGTCTCAAATTTTTCCAGGTCATAGGCATAAAACAAAACCGGTTTGTTCATCAATGCATACTCAAAGACAATGGATGAGTAATCCGTAATGAGGCAGTCCGCCACTTTCAAAAGAGTGGTCACCCCCGGATAATGGGAAAAATCCTTCACACGCCCATCATAGGAAACTTCATCCAGCACAAAATGATCCGATACAAAAGGATGCAGTCTCAATAAAACCACATCATCTTCCGTAAGTGTAAAATCATTAAAATCCAGCGCAAGTTCCGGAGCCACTGCCTGCTCATCCCGGAACGTAGGTGCGTATAAAGTGATTCGTTTTCCCTTAAGAGACGGATATGCCTCATAAAAGGCTTTTTCCATATCCTCCATTCGTCCCTCATCCAGGATCAGATCCGTACGAGGCAGTCCCGTTATATAGATCCGCTCCGGCGGGATTCCAAACGCACTGCTGTATTGCTTTTTCGTCTTTTCCGAATTAACGATGAGATGCGTGATCCTTTTATTGATCTTTTCTGCCAATTTTTTTACTTCGGGCGGATCCGCATCCAGACCGAATTTTTTAATGGTTCCGGTTCCATGCCACAACTGAACCACCTTTACCTTTTTTGATACAGGTGTGTATGCCATAGGCATAAATTCATTGTCCATCAGTATTACCGATGCCGTGGCCATATGGTACGCCTTAGAAAAGAAAAAGGAGAAAGGCTTTCTGATCCCATCTTTCTTCGTGAGATACACAAACTTCGTGCCGGCCCTTTTCTCCCGGATGTATTCCACCATCAGTCCAATGTTTCCCTCCGGCCCATCATCATGAGTAGCCACTAAAAACACTTTGTTTTGATCCAGAGGGCATAAGCGGAACAAGAAAAAAAACGCCGCAAATACATAATATCCAATTTTCTTAATCATTTTTCATATTCAGATCGTTTTTAATCTTCGTTGTAGAAATTCCCTCTGTTCTTGGGAGATAAACCACCTCACAGTAGTCCTTCAAAAAGTCAAACTTGCCTTCCCAGTCATTTCCCATAACGAAAATATCTACATCATTATTTACTACATCATCTATTTTCTGTTCCCATGTATACTCCGGCAGCACCTCATCTACATAGCGGATTGCTTCCAGAATGGTCTTTCTGTCTTCAAAAGAATGATACGCTTTCTTTCCTTTGCCGGCGTTGAATTCATCGGATGAACATACAACAATAAGATAATCTCCCAGTGCCTTTGCTCTTCTCAACAAATTAATGTGTCCTACATGAAGCAGATCAAATGTTCCATAAGTAATTACTTTCTTCATTTTTTCCTCCAGATTTTACGCAATTATTTTGCGTTTTCATTTTCACTCATTTTAGCTTCGTAAAAGCTGACTACATCTTCCGCCGTTCCCTGGGCGATCAGCTGCCCGTGCTCCAGCAGAATTCCTTTATTACACATACGCAGAACCTGTGGTGTGGAATGGGATACGAACAAGACGGTAACGCCCTGGTCAAACATATCCTGCACTCTCTTCTCACATTTTTTGCGGAATTTGGCATCTCCTACACTGAGCACCTCGTCCAAGATCAGTATATCCGGCTCTACAATGGTAGCCACGGAAAATCCCAGACGGGATCTCATACCGGATGAATAATTCTTCACCGGTACATTGATGAAATCTCCCAGTTCTGAAAACTCTACGATCTCATCATATTTTTCTTCCAAAAACTCCTTACTGTAACCAAGCATGGCCCCATAAAGGAAAATATTCTCGGCACCGGTGTACTGCTTGTCAAATCCGGCACCCAGTTCCAGAAGAGGGGCAATCTTTCCGTTGGTCGTTACTGTTCCCTCTGTGGCTTTCAGTACGCCGGAAACAATCTTGAGCAAGGTACTTTTGCCGGCACCGTTCAATCCCATGATACCGACCCGGTCACCTTTTTTCACTTCAAACGATATGTCTCTCAACGCCCAGAATTCCTGGAACATCAACTCTTTCTTGATCATCTTGATCACATACTCTTTTATATTGTCAACCTTCTCAGAACTGAGATTGAATCTCATACTGACATGGTCTACTTTCATTGCCAGTTGTTTCTTGGCCATGTTCTCCTCCTCCTGTCTAGATGTTCAAAATGAACGCATCCTGTTTCTTATAGAAAACAAACATTCCTACCAAAAGCGCTGCTACAGAAATCACCGATGTGTATGTAAGCAGAGTCATATCAAGGGGCTGTCCAAACAATGCACGACGGAAGTTATTGATGATTCCAAACAGTGGATTTGCTTTTACAATAAGCTGTGTGCTCTTGCTCATGTTGTCTACAAAATAGAAGATCGCACTACAATACATGATCATCATCAGCATAACGCTCCACAAATATTCAATATCTCTGAAGAATACACACAGGGTAGCTAAGATCATACCCACTCCCATTGCCAGGATAAACAAGTTGATAAGGGGCACAATGGAAAGGACCATGTAACCATTCATCGGTGCGTGGTATGAACCGTTGGCTACAAAGAATACCATAACGCCTACCAGCACGATCAGCGAAATCAGGAAAATGATAAAATTCGCAAGGATCCCTGAAAAAGGATAAATATACTTAGGAACATACACTTTCTTGATCATGGCACCATTGCTCCGTATGGATTTCATGGCACTGTTAGTAGCCGATGAAAAGAACGAATACAACAAGCGTCCGGTCAGAACATAGATTGGGAACGGAACCCCGGCAAATGCCAGATCGGAACTGTTTCTTCCCAGCATACTTCCAAATACCACAGACAAAACGATCATGGTCAGAAGCGGTTCGATCAAAGTCCACAACATTCCTAAGTAGGAACGACGATATCTAAGTTTGATATTTTTCTTCACAAGCTGGCTCAAAAGATAGAGATACTTGCGAAAATTATCAATGAACTGTTTCATTCTCTAAACCATCCTTTTAATTTTTTAATCATTTGATTATATCATTTATCAAACGGATTCGTCAACTCCCCTACCCAACTTTCTAACATAATGTTGACATATTTCCCCTATATGGTATCATTATATGTGGTTTTTTTATAATAAACTTACTGCATATTTTCATCCTTCGGGTTGAAAATCCACGGAAAGAGAATAGGAGAAAAGAACTATGTACAATATGGAAAAGCAGCATAAATTAGGCAAACTTCATGCCCTGGAACGAATCTGTATGCTTCTTGATAAAGATTCCTTCCGGGAGATCGGATCCAACATTACCAATCTGGAAGATGCCTTCAATATTAAGAAAGGCCAGTTTCCTTATGACGGTGTTATTACCGGCTACGGAACCATCGGCGGCCAGAAAGTAGTCATTTACTCAGAAGATTTTACTGTCATCGGCGGTACGCTGGGCAAGCAGCACGGTTTCAAGATCGCAAATGCCATTAAAATGGCTATCGAAAGCCGCTGCCCGGTTATCGGTATCAATGATTCCGGCGGTGCCCGTATCCAGGAAGGTGTCAATGCCCTGGCAGGCTACGGCGAGATCTTCTACTACAACACCATGGCATCCGGTTATATTCCACAGATCTCTATTATTGCCGGAAACTGTGCCGGAGGTGCCGTATACTCACCTGGTATCACAGATTTCATCTTTGTGATCGACGATATCAGCCAGATGTTTGTAACCGGCCCTGCCGTTATCAAAACAGTAACCAACGAAGACATTACCGCCAAAGCACTTGGTGGTGCCGATGTCCACGCTTCCAAAAGTGGTGTGGCACATTTCCATATGCCTTCCGAGAAAGAATGTTTCAAAAAAGTAAGAGATCTGATTGCCATCCTTCCTCCTTGCTACGAAGAAGGACTGATCCACAAAAACACAGCCAGTCTCCCTGCCTACAACGAAGGAGTTACTTTCAACGAAGACCTGGCTCATGTTATTCCTGAGCACAGCAACCAGAGTTACGACATCCATGATGTGATCAACGGAATCGTAGATCCTTCTTCCTTTATTGAGGTGCAGGAAGAATTTGCCCGCAATGTGGTAGTTGGTTTTGGCCGGTTAAAAGGCGTTGCCATTGGTATCGTAGCCGATCAGCCCAAATATATGGCCGGTGTTCTTGACTGTGATTCTTCTGACAAAGCAGCCAGATTCATCCGCTACTGTGACGCATTTAACATTCCGATCATTACCCTGACCGATGTACCGGGATTCCTGCCTGGAAAAGATCAGGAGTACAAAGGAATCATCCGCCACGGTGCCAAGCTTTTGTATGCATACAGCGAAGCTACCACGATCAAGATCAATGTGATCCTCCGCAAAGCATACGGCGGCGCATACATCGCTATGAGCAGCAAGCATCTCCGGGCTGACTTTGTATATGCATGGCCAACTGCAGAAATCGCTGTTATGGGTGCCGATGGTGCCGCAGATATTCTGTATGGTAAAAAGATGAAAACCATGACACCAGAAGAAAAGAAAACATTCCGTCAGGAAAAGATTGATGAATACAATGAAAAATTCATGAATCCGAGCATTGCCGCTATGCATGGTTATGTAGACGAGATCATCAAACCGGAAGCTACCAGAGAACGCATTTACGGTGACATCATGATGTTATCTGAAAAACGGGCACTGGATTCCGTAAAGAAAAAACACGGCAACATTCCACTGTAATACAGTTCAAAAAACAGTAACAAAAAGATCCCTTCGTTTTCCATCCTGAAACGAAGGGATCTTTTTTTATTGCTTAGTTTTCCTTATTCTTCCGGTGTCTGACTTGGCTGCACAGTCGGTTCCGGTGTTGGTGTCGGGCCGTCTGTTGTTATGCTCTGACTGCCAAGCACCACGGTTACTTTGATCTTTTTCTTCAGTTTGACACCGTTTGGCAGAGTAAACTGCACATCCACATCATGTTGTCCTGCCTCCATATCTTTCAGATCGATATAGGCTCCCAGATCGTTCAGCTGCAGATTTTTAAGCACTGCCTCCCGGCCGCTGACTACCACCTGCCACTTGGACTCATTGTCTGCAAACTCCATCGTACAATTACTCGGCAGATTCTTCACCGCAATATCCGAGGTGGTCAGAACAAAGGCTCTCTTGCCGTTTCTCTCTATATCACACCGGACAGATATTGTCTTGTTTTCTCCTACTACCTGCAGGCCGTCCGTCAGATACTTGTCCACCTCAATCTCCCGTTCTACCGCCTTTTTCTCTCCGTTGATTGGAATGGTAATGGTTACTTCCGTCTGCCGTTTCAACAAATCTGCCTCTCCGGTGACACGGATGCTCTCCGGCTTAAAATCAGTCTGTATCAGTCTGTATCCCGCCGCCGGCGTTCCGCTTGTTTTTACCGTTACATTGATCTTCTTGGTAAGAAGAACCTGAGTATATACAAGGACACTGTCACTACTGAATGTTACATTGGAGCTGTCAATGATATCTCCGTTTTTGTCATAGAGAACCGGTGTATAGCTTCGTTCAAAGTCTTCGCTTTCGCCGTTCAGACTGACAACCACTGCTACATGGTCGATCTTTTTAAACTTAGACTGTCCACAAGAAACTTCCAGGATATTCGGCTTAGCTGTCATCTCACCCAGTTCATAGTTGTCACTGAGTTCTCCCTGGCTTTCCACTTCTACCTTAAACTTCTGGGTAACCCGCTTCTCCAGTTTCACTTTCATGACAGCACTGCCGGCATCCAGTTCATAGGAACTGTCTGTCACTTTTTTCAGTTTTACATCTACAGTTACCGCATTTACTTTGGACAACTCGCTGAGATCCGCTGTTGCCTCAAAATCATTGTTGGAAAGGGACTGGACAAAACTCCGTTTTCCCTTGACCGTGATGTTTACGGAATCTCCGCTTTCAATCTCATACACCTGGTTGGCAGAGGTGATCACGTTTTCATTCAGCACCTGAACCGGTATTCCGTAAAAAGTTTTTACAGTGGTAGGATCGGTCACATTAATGATCACCAGCCAGAACAAAAATGCCGCCACAACGGATAGAATTTTCAAACCAAGATTTTTTGTAAGTTTATTCTTCATTTTTCTTTCTTCCCTTCCACCATTTTTTTCTGCCATCATCTGAGTTTCTTCTGGCGATCTGTCTCAGCCGCATCTCCAGCGTATCTGCATCGATCCTGCGGTACAGTTTGCCATCGCTGGCCAATGACACCTGTCCGGTCTCTTCGGAAACAATGATGGTAAGCGAATCCGACACCTCGCTGATACCAAGTCCTGCCCGGTGTCTCGTTCCCAGTTCCTTGCTGACTTGCAGGTTGTTTGACAAAGGCAGATAACAGGTAGCCGCCACAATACGATTGTCTCTTACCAGCACGGCACCATCATGAAGCGGTGTGTTATGCTCAAATATATTCACCAAAAGCTGGCTGCTGATCTCAGCATCAATAGGGATTCCTGTCCGCTCGTACTCGCGGCACTGGATGGTCTTTTCCACTACAATAAGAGCACCGGTCTTTACTTTTCCCATGTCATACACCGCCTTGATAATAGCCTGTATGCTCCGCTCTGAATATCGTTCGTTTTTCGCTTTCTGGTTGTCAAAGGAAGTAAGGCTTCCCAAAATATTTTTTCGTCCCAGCTGCTCCAACGCATTTCTAAGTTCCGGCTGGAAGATCACGATCAAGGCCATGATTCCTACAACCATAGCGTTTTTGAATACCCACAGCACTACATTCATTTCCAATACCACTGCCACGATAAAGATTAATCCAAGCAGGATCATACCCTTTAACAAAGTCCAGGCTCTGGTATCCTTGATCCATATGATAATATGATAAAAAGCATAGGCAATAATGACAATTTCCAGAATATCGATCAAAGTGATCTCAGGGATTGTCAGCCATGCCACATAATTTCGAAAGAAATCGCTTATTGCACCCATTGTCATTCTCCTATTCGTCAAAATCTTCGTTATTTGTCTCCGCCATTTCCTCTTCCATGGCCTTTTCCAGTTCCGACTTCAGATCCGTGGGGATCTCTTCCTCCTCCGGCATGATCCTGGTAACCGTTTTGTCTACCACTGCTACCTTATATTTAGGGATCGCCGTAACATAGTAATAATATTCATCATCTTCAAATTGTAGTTTTCTCGTTCCGTGATAATCCAGCGTCAGATGGAAAAACTGGATCACATAAGCAATGGCCATACACACGATCACATGAATGGTAAACGGAAGCAGATCCAGATTCAGGTCAAACAAAATATTGCTGATCAGTTCCACCGCCATAAACACAATGGATCCTACCAAAATAGCGATCTGAGATGCGTGTTTGAACTTGCCTCTCCGTATAAAATAAATACAAAGATACGCCACACAGTATGCCGCCAGGGTTACCCAGAACCACTTGGCTGAGGCTATATAATCCACCAGATAATGAAGGGAATTAAATACCTGCTCACTGTCTGTCACACCTGTCTGGGAGGCCATGTAACTGTCCACTCCCTGCAGCCCGTACTGAAGGGTAAGTCCCATGATCACTGCCGGGATCATAGCCGGTGAGAAAAACAACGCCGCCAGGATCACCACTACATATCCGATGTTTAACATGGACAGGACCGGCAGGGCTAACATCAGTTCACACTGTCTTTTTTCCATGCGGGAAAAAAGCAGCAGATAAATCGTAATGACGATCAAAAATGTTACCGCCATCATCACTGACACCTGAAGGGTCTCCAGGGTAATAAATCCGATGGTTACCAGACAAGACACCGTATCCGGTGTTATACCGCACAATCCTGCAATCACAACCCACAGCCATACATTGTCTAAGGCCGGCATATATCCCATATTTGTATGGATCAAAAGCAGTACAAGAAACACACACAATGTTTTCAGGGCACTTCGGACCGGGAAGTAATGTTTTTCATAAAAATTTTTAATCTTGCTCTTTAACACAAGCAATGCCATCATCATGATAGATCATCCTCCTGTCCCTGTTCTTCTTCGTTGAGCCTCTTTAACTCTTCCAATGTTTCATAATACTCTCTGGCACGCAGTGCGGACTCCTCATACTGCCTGGCCGCCACTTTCAGGGTTACCAGGATCGATACCAGTGCCACCACACCAAAACTGATGCCGCCCCACAATGCTAACTGCATATAGGGAAGTGACAGGGCATTTTTCAAAATATATTCCATGTGATAAACCGTCAGAAGTCCCAGAAACAGCACTGCCGATATGATCACAGACACCAGTGTTTTCAGAGCGCTCAACCGCACATAATCCATTTTCAAAAGGCTGACTCTGGCAAGATCCCGTTTGCCTACCCCCTGCTCGTACTCCGACAAGCGGATCATTTTTCGTATTTTTTCTTCGTTCAGCATAGGGATCTCACCTGCCTTTCTATCTTTCTGCTGTTACTGTTCTCTGTGGTCAATGACTCTCTTGGTCTTTTTCTCACTGCGAGGCAGTGTTCCAATCGGAACAACCGTGATCTTTGGTGTTACACCGATCCGTGACTTAAACAGATCCCGTATCACACCGCCGGTCTTTTCAAAGTTCACACGGCCTTCTGCTTCTACCGTAACCAGAATAATATCTTTGTTTTTCTCCTCATCATGGGCAATATTAATATTATATTCACTGGACACGCCATCTACCATTCCCAACAGTTCTTCTACCTGGCTTGGGAACATATTTACACCATGAACCTTGAACATATCATCGCTTCGTCCCTTGATGATATCCAGCCTTGGATACGTTCTGCCACAGCTGCACTGTCCCGGGATAATACGGGAAATATCGTGGGTACGGAAGCGGATCAGTGGTGCGCCTTCTTTTACCAGCGTAGTAATGACGATCTCGCCCTCTTCGCCGTCCGGCACCGGTTTTTCCGTCTTTGGATCAATGATCTCAATATACAGATAATCATCCCAGTAATGCATACCGGACTGTTCGGAACAGTTAATACCGATACCCGGTCCGTAAATCTCTGTCAGTCCGTAAATATCGTACAGTTCGATCCCCAGATTTTCACGGATATAACTGCGCATCCTTTCGCTCCAGCGTTCGGATCCAATGACACCTTTTTTCAGGTGGATCTTCTTCTTAAGATCTCTTTTATTGATTTCTTCTGCCAGCAAAAGAGCATAAGAAGAGGTGGCCGTAATAACGGTCGTCTCCAGATCCATCATCATCTGCAGCTGCTTGTCTGTGTTGCCCGGTCCCATGGGGATCGCCATAGCACCTAATTTTTCACAGCCAGCCTGGAATCCAATCCCAGCTGTCCACAAACCATATCCCGGTGTGATCTGGATCCGATCTTTGTTGGTGATACCGGCTGTTTCATAACATCTGGCAAACATAGTGGCCCAGTCATCCACATCCTTTTTTGTATAAGGGATGATGACAGGCTTTCCTGTCGTTCCTGAGGAAGAATGGATCCTTACTACCTCTTCATCCGGCACCGCCTGGATTCCCAGCGGATACGCATTTCTAAGATCCGCCTTGGAAGAAAAAGGAAGATTCTCAAACTCCTCCTGGCTGGAAATTCCTTTGATCCCCAGTTCTTTATACATATTTCCATAATAATTATCGGTTTTCTGCATCCGTTTGATCTGCGCATCGATCAACTGGATCTGCCTGTCATTTAGCTGCATAGGTGCCTCCAATCTGTCTTCCTGTCTCAAATGCTTTCAAATTTATGTCTGCAAACCGCTGCGGAACCCGGTTCAATATCTCCTTTGTCACCGTCTGGGCCGGAATATCCAAAATCCCGGTTCCAATGGCAACACCCAGCATAACTACATTAAAGTACCGCTGTGAGCCAAATTCTCTGCACACGGATTCTGCGTCTACTCTTATACAATGACATTTTTTCTCAAGATAGTCAAGCATCTTTGTACCGTCATACCCTGTATCGTGCAGGGATTCTGTGGTTGGTTTTACTGCCGCTGTGTTTACAAGCACAAGGCCCCCCTCTTTCAGATAGGAAAGATTTCTCACTGCCTCCGCCGGTTCAAAGGCCATCAGAAGGTCTGCCGCCCCCTGTGGGATCAACGGAGAAAACGCCTCTGTTCCGATCCTCACATGACTGGTAACCGAGCCACCACGCTGAGCCATACCAATGGTCTCGGCAGAGTGGACCGTATTTCCCTCTGCCATGGCAGAAGCAGCTAACAATTTGGAAGCCAGCACCGTTCCCTGACCTCCTACACCACATATTAGTATATCCTTATTCATGGCATTTACCTCCTATGGATGCTGTCGGGCAGACTTGACTGCAAAGGCCGCAGCCGGTACAGAGATTTTCATCAATGGCAACTTTTCCTTCCTTAAGGATCAGTGCCGGGCATCCCAGTTCCCGGATGCATTTCTTACACTGGATGCAGGAATCTTTGATCTGGCATTTTCCTGTTGGCCTTGAAATAGCAATACACGGAGACTTAAAGATGATAGCCTTTACCCCCGGCATACCGGCACATTCTTTCACCGTCTCCACTGCTTTTTCAAGATCCAGCGGATCCACCGTGCGGATCTCTTTCACGCCCATACCTTCCAGAACTTTCGGAATACTTACTTTATCTACGATATTTCCCATCAGGTTATGTCCGGTGCCCGGATGAGGCTGATGTCCGGTCATGGCTGTGGTGGAGTTATCCAGTACACAAAGCACCATATCCGCCCCGTTGTACACTGCATTGACAACTCCTGTCATACCGGAAGCAAAGAAAGTCGAATCACCGATAAAAGCAAATGTTTTGCCCTCTTTATCTACCCAGTGAAATCCCTGTGCCATGGTCACACCGGCTCCCATACAGAGACAGGTATCTACCATATCAAGCGGCATGGCATTTCCCAGCGTGTAACATCCGATATCACCGCAGAAATAACTTCTCTGTCCTTTCATGGCCTGCTTTACAGCATAGAAGGAAGCACGATGCGGACATCCGGCACATAGTACCGGCGGGCGTACAGGAAGAGCCGGTGCATCGTCTGTCCGGATTCCCTGAAACTCCTGCTCGATCCCAAGGAAACCACAAAGAATATCTGCCACCTGATTGGCATTATTCTCACCACTGGCCGGCACATGTCCGGTGAGTTTTCCCAAAATTTCTACGGACAGATGGTCTTTTCCTGCCAGTTTCAGAAGCTGTTCCTCAATAAAAGGACTTAACTCTTCCACGCAGAGAACCTGATCTGCCTCTTTCAGCGCCTGTCTGGCCAGATCTTCCGGAAACGGATACGCCGTGGCGATCTTACAGATCCCGTACTCTTTGTGGTCTTTCATAAATTCTTTTACATAAGCATAACTGACACCGGAAGTAAAGATCACCTTTCTGGATGAGCCGTCTCCCGGTTCAAAGCGGTTGCCACCGTAACCGGAAAAATCTTTGCCGATCTCAGGATTTCTCTTTTCGATCATAGCATGATTGGCAAAAGACAGCCTTGGGAAAATAACAAACCGGCTGGAATCTTTCTGAAACAGTTCATGCTCTGCCGCCTCAAATGTGTCAGGCACCTCAATGGAGGCATACGCATGACACACTCTGGTGGTAGGCCGGAACAAAACCGGCGTCTTGTATTTTTCTGAATAGGCAAAAGCATCCTGGATCATCTGATAGGCTTCTTCCGGCGAAGACGGATCAAACACCGGAATCCTTGCAAATTCTGCAAATCTTCTTGTATCCTGCTCAGTCTGGGAAGAAATAGGACCCGGATCGTCTGCCGAAACAATGACCATCCCTCCTTCTACTCCTACATAAGCTAAGGACATCAGTGGATCTGAAGCCACATTTAATCCGACCTGCTTCATGGTAACCATGGTCCGCGCTCCTGTGTAAGCGGCGCTGGCAGCAACTTCCATGGCTGCTTTTTCATTGACAGACCATTCCACATACACACCCTCCGATGGATGAGCCGCAATGGTCTCTATAATTTCTGAAGATGGTGTGCCGGGATATCCCGCTACGAGATTCACACCGGCAGCCAAAGCTCCCAGGGCAATGGCACCATTGCCCATTACATACTCTTTCATCTTCTATCCTCCGTCTTTAGAATATTTCTTTTACTGGTGTACACAACCAATAATATCTGAAATATGATTTAACTTCTCTTTTTTCGCATAGGCTTCCAGACCGTCCACAATCTCACTTGTGGCATATGGATTGAAAAAGTTGGCTGTTCCCACAGCTACCATAGTAGCTCCCGCCATGAGAAATTCCAGTGCATCTTCTGTGTTCTGGATACCGCCCATACCAAGGATCGGGATCTTCACAGCACCTGCTACCTGATATACCATGCGCACCGCTACCGGTTTCACACAAGGGCCGGACATACCGCCGGTCTGATTGGCCACGGCAAAGGTTCTGCGGTTTACATCAATTTTCATTCCCGTCAGCGTATTGATCAGAGACACACCATCGGCGCCTCCTGCCTCTACGGCCTTTGCCATTTCCGTAATATCGGTTACATTGGGACTTAATTTCATGATCACCGGCTGTTTTGCCACTTTCTTCACTGCCTTGGTGATTTCTTCTGCCATTTCCGGCTTCTGTCCGAAGGCGATACCGCCTGCCTTTACATTCGGGCAGGAAATGTTGATCTCCAGCATGTCCACCTGTTCCTCTGCCAGTCTCTCTACCACTTCTACATAATCTTCTTTGGAACGGCCGCACACATTCACAATGATACGAGCCTTCTGTTCATGAAGATATGCCAGATCCCTCTTGATAAATGTATCAATGCCGGGATTTTGCAGTCCGATGGCATTTAACATACCGCCGTGGGTTTCTACGATACGAGGAGTAGGATTTCCCGGCCATGGCACATTTGCCACGCCTTTGGTCGTAACAGCACCCAGTTTATGAAGATCTACAAATTCGCCATATTCCATACCGGAACCAAAGGTGCCGGAAGCCGTTGTTACCGGGTTGTCAAACTCCACACCAGCAAATGTCGTTTTTAATAATTCACTCATTGTTCTTCCTCCCTTTCTCTACAGTTCAATCTCTTCTGCCAGAAAGACAGGACCATCTTTGCAGATTCTTTTGTTATGCACCTTGGAGTGGTCGTCCACTTCTTTGGACTGGCACACACAGGCAAGGCAGGCACCGATTCCGCATGCCATTTTCTCTTCCATAGAAATCCAGGCCGGCACGCCCCACTCTTCTCCCAGAGCCTTCACGCCCCGGAGCATCGGTGTCGGGCCGCAGGAATACAGGATCTCACCTTTTACGCCCTGCTCTTTGATGGCGTCGATGACATTTCCTCTGGTTCCCAGGCTTCCGTCCTCTGTGGCTACTACCACTTGATCTGCTGCTTCTTCCAGTTCTTTCATAAGAAATGTATCGGCATTGCGGTAACCCACAACTACGGTCACCTTACCAGGCAGTTCTTTTGCCAGCTGCAGCATAGGCGGAATCCCGATTCCTCCACCAATGAGCACTGCCTCTTTTTCCTCCAGTGGAAAACCATTACCCAGAGGTCCCAGCACCGTGATCTCCTCCCCTGCTTTCATGCGGGAGAACTCATCGGTACCGTATCCAACTACACGGAATACCAGCCGGAGCTGTCCTTTTTCTTTGTCAATCTCGCACAGACTGATAGGTCTTGGCAGAAGTTTATCCTCGCTTTTACAATACAACGAGATAAACTGTCCTGCTGCCGCCTGTGAGGCGATTTCCGGGACTTCCAGCCACATGGAAAAAATTCCTTCCTGGAGTTTTTCCACTGAAACCACCTGTGCCTTGCACTGTATCTTAGCCATACCTGTCTCCTTCTAATTAAAAAATACTGTTGATATCGTCTCTCATATCGATCACTGCCTGTCTGGATGCATCGGCATAATTTGCCTCACCAAACTGAGCATATTTTTCCTGTTTGTAAGCACAGATAATGCCACGGGAAGAATTGACAATGGCTCCCAAGCCATCCTCATTGAAATATGGTTTCAGGCCGTCTGCCGTACCGCCCTGTGCACCGTAACCAGGTACCAGAATGTAAGATTTAGGCATTACCTTACGAAGGACTTTACCCATTTCCGGATAAGTAGCGCCTACGACAGCACCTACTGCACTGTAACCGCTTTCTCCTACACACTCACTTCCCCATTTGTCTACATAGGAACCTACCAGTTCATACAGAGGCTTGCCATCCACTTCTTTGTCCTGCAGTTCACCGGAAGATGGATTGGATGTTTTAACCAGAACAAAAATTCCTTTTTTCTCTTCTTTACATACATCGACAAATGGTTTGATACCATCGGTTCCCAGATATGGGTTTACTGTGATAAAGTCCTCATCAAAGCCGCGACATACTGTATTTCCGATGGTTACACTTCCCAGATGTCCGTTGGCGTATGCCGTAGAAGTAGAACCGATGTCTCCTCTCTTTACATCACCGATGACAACCAGACCTTTTTCCTGACAGTATTTTACGGTTTTGTCAAATGCCACAAGACCCGGGATACCAAACTGCTCATACATGGCAATCTGTGGTTTTACAGCCGGGATCAGATCATAAACAGCATCAATGATTCCCTTATTGTATTCCCAGATGGCAGCTCCTGCTGCTTCTAATGTCTCTCCATGCTCTTTTACCGCTTTGTCCAAAATATGCTTTGGCACATAGCCAAGCATAGGATCCAGTCCTACCACGATGGGTGCGTTTGTTTTCTGAATGTTTTTTACCAGTGTATCAATTTTCATTCTTCTTCTCCTCCTTCATATGTGTATACTACCTTGCCATCAACGATGGTATAAAAAACTCGTCCAAAGACTTCACAGCCGTCAAATGGTGTGTTCTTTCCTTTGGAGACAAATTTACTTTTATCAATCTTATAACAGGAATCCATATCTGCGATGGTAATATCCGCAGGCATTCCCTCTGCCAGGCTGCCTCCCGGCACACCTAAAATCCTGTGGGGAGCGGTACTCATGCGCTCCACTAACTGCATCGGAGTCAGGTAACCCTTCCTTACCAGATTGGTCACTGCCAGACAGTAGGCAGTCTCAGAACCTACGATACCAAACGGCGCTGTGGCGATCGACTGATTCTTCTCTTCCTCGCCATGAGGGGCATGGTCTGTGGAAATCGCTTCCATCAATCCGTCTGCCAGCCCTACGCAAAGAGCCTCTACATCTTCCTTGCTCCGCAGAGGCGGATTCATTTTATAATTGGCATCATCCCCCGGAATATCATCCTGCGTCAGGGAAAAATGATGCGGGCAGACTTCTCCCGAAACCGGAAGTTCCATTTTCTTAGCCTCTCGGATCATATGCACACTGTCTACAGTAGAGCAGTGGCACAGATGAAGTCTGGCACCGGTTTCTTTGGCCAGCAGGATATCTCTTGCCACGATCACATCTTCCACGCCGTTGGTAATGCCGCGCAGGCCTAGTTCTTCTGCTTTTTTGCCGGCGTTCATGGCACCTTTTCCTACCATGTTCTTGTCCTCACAGTGAGCCATCACAAGCAGTCCCTCTTTGGCTGCTTCTTTCATCGCCTCTCTGTACACCTGGGCATTCATAACCGACTTGCCGTCTTCACTGATTGCCTTGGCTCCAGCCTCCTTCATACCGTGAATATCTGTCACCTTTTCACCCATCTGACCGATGGTGACCGCACCTACCGGATAAACATGGATCGGGCTGTCTTTCTTCGCAATCTCCAAGATCTTCTTTATCATCTTGGGTGAATCGGTGGCCGGTTTGGTGTTCGGCATGGGGCAGACCGCCGTGAAACCGCCTTTGGCTGCTGCCTCTGTACCTGTTTTGATGGTCTCTTTGTACTCAAAACCCGGCTCTCTCAGATGCACATGCAGATCCAAAAATCCCGGCATGACATACTTGCCTTTTGCATCAATAATTGTTGTGTTATCCTGGAACTCTTTTGCCGACTTATCTGACAAAAGGCTGTCTAAAGAGACAACCTTTCCATCTTTGATATATAAATCACATATTTCGTCACGATGATTTGCCGGGTCCAAAAGGTGTCCATCTTTAATCCATAGATTTTTCAATGAATAAAACCGCCTTTCCCTCGTTATAATCTATCTGAATCCTGTGTCTTATTTGGCTGTGATATAACCTTTTGCTTTCAGAAGTTCTGCCATCAAAAGGGCACCGCCTGCTGCACCACGAACTGTGTTGTGGGACAATCCTACAAACTTCCAGTCAAAGTAAGCATCCTCACGGAGTCTTCCGATGCTGACACCAAATCCATTCTCATAGTTTACATCCAGTGCTACCTGTGGACGATCATCCTCTTCCATATACTGGATAAACTGCTTTGGTGCATTTGGCAGATTCAATCTCTGAGGCTCTCCCTCAAATTCTACCAATGCCTTGATCAGCTCTTCTTTTGTCACTTTCTGTTTGAAATTTACAAAAACAGCTGCTGTATGTCCGTCCAAAACTGGTACACGGATACACTGGCTGGTGATCAACGGTCCTTCTGCCGGTACGATCTTGCCATCTTCTACTTTACCCCAGATTCTCAGTGGCTCTTTCTCACTCTTCTCTTCTTCGCCGCCGATGTAAGGGATAATGTTGTGCTCCATTTCAGGCCAGTCTTTGAATGTTTTGCCTGCTCCGGAAATAGCCTGGTAAGTAGTGGCTACTACTAAAGTCGGCTCAAACTTTCTCCACGCTGTCAAAGCCGGTGCATAACTCTGGATTGAGCAGTTTGGCTTTACGCAGATAAATCCTCTCTTGGTGCCAAGTCTCTTTTTCTGGCTCTCGATAACTTCCAAATGCTCCGGATTTACTTCCGGCACGATCATCGGTACATCCGGTGTCCAGCGGTGTGCGCTGTTGTTGGATACAACCGGGATCTCAGCCTTTGCATAATCTTCTTCGATCTTTTTGATCTCTTCTTTTGTCATATCTACGGCACTAAAGCAGAAATCCACTTCGCTGGCTACTGCTTCAATGTCATTTACATTTTTTACAACAATATTTTTAACGGCTTCCGGCATCGGAGTCTGCATCTTCCAGCGGCCCCCTACAGCCTCTTCATAGGTCTTCCCGGCACTTCTTGGGCTTGCTGCTATTGTAACAACTTCAAACCAAGGATGATTTTCCAATAAAGAAATAAATCTCTGTCCTACCATACCGGTACCACCCAGGATACCAACTCTCAACTTTTCGCTCATGATAACCTCCATAAAATGTTATTTTCCGTAGTCTTAAATATTTTACTATAGAATAAAAAAAATGTAAAGGGAGTTACTTAAGGATTTTCACATCTCTGGCCGGTATCTCTGTCTCTCCCTGCACCTCTTCTCCGGTAAGCAGGTCTGTCTTTCGTTCCTTCAGACAGATCCTGGCAGGTGTCTCTTCGTAATTCAGTAAAAATGTCACATCCCCGCGGCGGCACAATTCCACGGTCTCCGGCAATTCCATCTCGCCGTATACCGGGCTTAGTTTTGTCAGCTCCAGGTTTTCTACGATCATCCGGGCCAGCTCTTCTGTAAAAATCGTTCCTACATAATAAGCACGGCCTTTTCCTGTCTTTTTAGATACAACGGCCGGTTTTCCGTCATAATGGCATCCACTGCCGGAGAAAACGGCCTCCACCTGTCCGTCCGTCACTTCCAGCACATCATGAAACTCTCTGGCTCCTGCCTGTTTATCCTGCCATGCTATACAAACCTCCACATCAAAATGAGACACATAGGTGTACTCTTCCACCTGACATCCGGTCAGTTCACCCACATAACCGGGCATCGGCATGGTGTAACACTGACCTGTCTCATCTTTGTATCCGCTGCGGCACCCAAACAGCAGGGTAAGTCCCCTTTCCACCGCTTTCTCAAGTACCTCTTTCTGCCTCTTTGTAAAAATGGTGCTGTGAGGATAAAAAGCCACCTGATAGCGAGCCAGATCTTCCGGCGTTACATCCTCTCTAAGGTTCACCAGATCATACGGTATATGGGCCTTCTGCAGAGCGCAGAACAGTCCATCCATGCTCTTTTCCCGGAGCGGTCCGTGCCAGATGTCATTTTCTCCGTCCCACTCATTGTCATAATCGATCAGAATGGCTGCCGGCGCCTGGAATAACTGTCCTGTCACATAAGGACTGATCTTTTTCACCGTCTCCGCTGTCTGGATCAATTCCCTGATGCGACGGTTTTCCCTGTTGTCATAATCATGAAGGCCATGCCAGTAGATCTCCGTTCCCATCGTGGCAGTACGCCAGCGGAAATAACTGACAAAATCGGCACCGTGAGCAATGGCCTGCAGAGACCACAGACGCATCTGTCCCGGCTTCGGCATAGGCATCATCATACGGCAGTTCCATCCGCCGGCTCCCGACTGCTGTTCCATAATACCAAAGACAGGAGAAATACTCCTTGTTCTTGCCAGCATCTGGGAAGAATTGCGGTCTTTCATACCGTTGGTCTGCTCCGGCACCAGAATATTTTCATAGGCAAAAGCAGGATAATTGTCAAAGGTAATAAAGTCCATGGACTCGTCCACTACCTGCTGGTAATCAATATGACGGAACAATCCGTTGGTGGTAATAAACTGATCTTCCCTGCCATATTCTTTCTGCCACTTCCGGATCACTTCACTCTGAATGTGAAAAAACTCTGCCACAGATGCCGCAATAAAACGTTTTTCCTCCAGCTGGAAGTGTGGATTGGTCTGACCGTATGTATTGGTCCGTCTGGCAAGGTGAACCTGCTCCCAGTCCGTATAAGTCTGGTTCCAGAACACTGTACCCATAGCCTCATTGAGCCGCTCCAGCGTCTTGTATTTTTTCTTCATATATCGGCGAAAGGCAGCATGATCACTTTCGGAATAATACACATCCATCTCGCAGTTGATCTCATTGTCCAGCTGCCAGCCAATGATCCGGGGATGATTCACATAGTGCTCCGCCAGTTTTTCCGTGATTTTTCTTGAAAATTCCCGGTACACCGGGGAATTCAGATTATAATGTCTGCGGGTGCCGTGATAATACGTATTGCCATCCAGATCCGCATTGAGGACTTCCGGATACTTCTCCGTCAGCCACAGAGGCGGCGTAGCGGTAGGGGTACAAAAAATCACTTTCATCCCTTCCCGATCTGCCACTTCCATAAAACGGTCAAAAAATTCAAAGGTATACACACCCTCCTGCGGCTCAAACTTATTCCATGCAAACTCCGCAATACGGATCACCTCAATGCCGCACCGCTTCATTTCCTGCAGATCTGCCTGCCACATATCCTCCGGCCAGTGCTCCGGATAATAGCACACTCCCAGGGTTATATGATCCATTTTCATTCGTCTGTCTTTCATTTCGTTCTCCTTTTTCATCAACATATTCCTTATGACTACAAAGACCGCTGCAGTCTTTCCTTGCCCGCAGCGGTCTCTTTTTTCTATCACTTTTTACTGCTTCTTTCCCTTGAAAGTAGGGTCTTTCGCATAGCGATCGTATATCTTCTTTACTTCCTTTTCCATCAATACACAGTTGTAAACACTGAGTTCACTGACTTCT
Organism: Eubacterium sp.; assembly: GCA_034089785.1. Lineage (GTDB taxonomy): Bacteria > Bacillota > Clostridia > Lachnospirales > Lachnospiraceae > Eubacterium_F. Next base: position 5,200 of record JAXDTV010000051.1, on the reverse strand, counting down.
CCCTGGAAGGATGGCTTAAAATAATCTCCTCCCAGCACTATAATCTTGTGGTTGGTAAGAGCCAGTGTATTGTCTATGCTTCCTACCAGCCTGCCGTTCTGATAGATACGGCTCAGACCAGTCACCGAATTGTAAGTGGCACACAAATGAGTCCATTCTTTTGCATAAAACTCTTCGCCCAGCGCATCGTACCATCCGCCGCTCTCATCCAGTCTGGTATCTTTGATACGGAACATAGACAGCTTCTGCCATCCATATGGGATCAAGCTGGCAAATCCGATGTTAGAGTTGGCCATGATAATGGAGGTCCAGTTGTTCAACTGGTCCGCCTTCACCCACAGGGAAATGGAATAACTCTCGTTGCCAAGAAGCGTCCTCGGAAGATGCACCACATTGGTCATCTGCTCTCCTCCCGGCAGTTTCAGACTTCCTACGGAATCTATGATTCCCTTTCCGTAGCCAATCTCTCCGCTGACGGTACCACTGTTCTTTCCATTTTCGTCATCCAGATTGCCATTGAAATGATACGATACCACCTTGGCATCGGCTTCTTTATGCTCTTCATAGAATTTATTAAACTCTTCCTGGTTCAAAGCACCGGCGTAGTATACACCCTCTGCCAGTTCACAGCCGGCTCCTGCCAGAAACTGCTCCTGCTGTCTCGTCTTAATTCCCTCTACTACCAGGTTCATATGAAGTCCCTTGGCCATCTTGATAAGATTTTCAATGATAATATCTCTGGCCTTGCCATCCTGCACAGCTCCCAGGAAATTCTCATCCAGCTTCAGCATATCTGCCTCCGTGGTGGCAAGAAGTGCCAGAGACGAGTACCCTGCTCCAAAATTATCGATGGCTACACCAAATCCCGCCTTTTTCAACTCCGAAACTGTTCTCTGTAAAATCTCTTTGTCTCCGGCGTGGATCTCTGCAATCTCAATCACAAACTCGGATGGGCTGACACCATATTTCTCTGTGGTGTCCACCAGTTCCTTTACAAAACTGCGGCGGTACAAGTGCTTTCTGGACATATTAACCCCGGTAGGCATATGGGAACACTCCATATCCCTGTACTTATCCTTCATCCAGCAAAGCCGCTCAAAGGCATACCGCTCCAATACAGTAATAAACCCATTTTCTTCCATGATGGACAAAAACCGGCCCGGGCTCCAGATCTCCCCATCCTTGCGGACCCAGCGGATGGATGCTTCCACCGCCTCAATACGGGAGCGGACAATGTTCATGATGGGCTTAAAGTAAATCTTGAACTCATTATCCTCGACCGCCTGCTGCATAGAACTTTCTACTTTGCCTTTAAAATCCATCTCTTCCTGGATCTGCTCGTAGAATGTATAACGGTTTTTGCCTGTTTTCTTTGAATAGTACATGGCCGAATCACTCTTGAACAATACATCATCAATGGTGGTCTCTGCTTTTTCATTCAACAGTACTCCCACGCTCAGGGAGATCACTGAACGAACTTCCGGCGACACAGCCAGCCGTTCTACTGAATCACAGATTTCTTCGGCTACTTCTAATATCTCGTGTTTTTCTCTCTGTCCAATGATCAGAATCACGAATTCGTCTCCACCAATCCGTGCAATATAGGCATCCGGCACGATCTCCTGCAAATCTTTGGTAACTGCCTTCAGAAGTTCATCTCCCACCTGATGTCCATAGGTATCATTGACGCGCTTAAAATTATCGATATCCAGAAACATGGCTGTTACATATTCCTGAATAGATAGCCCTGAGTAAAAGGAATATAATCCGCTTCGATTCGGTAAAAGTGTCAAATAATCCAATACTGCAAGCGTTTCGATTTTTTCTTTCGCCATGAATCCTCTCCTTAATTTTTTTCATACAGGTCCATATTATCATATAAATGCACAAATTTCAAAGCAAAAATTTGTATTATTGTGTAAAAGATGCTATACTGTGAGATGAAATCAATCACCTTGGGAGGTAACTATATGTTTACACAAGATATAGACACTATATCGTCTGCCGCTGTCAACAAAGTGGATGTGTGCAATCATCACACCGGTATCTTTTTTGTCCGTGCCATTATGGCCGGGTTCTGGATCGTGGTTGCCATTCTTTTATCCAACGTAACCGCTTCCGTTCTGTATGGCCGTTATCCGGAGATTGCCAAAGTAGTAGGAGCTCTTTTGTTCCCCATCGCCATCGGACTGGTAGTTTTCATTGGCGGAGAACTTTTTACCGGCAACAACCTGACGATGGCATTAGGATTTTATAATAAGAAAGTATCCCTGAAGGATCTTCTGAAGGTGTGGGGACTTAGTTATGTAGGAAACTTCTTAGGCTGTGTGGTCCTTTCACTAATCTTTACCGCCAGCGGTGCTGCCCGCCAGACCATGACGGCTTATTACCGCGTGATCCTGCCGGGAAAAATGAGCGCATCCACCACGGAGCTTTTCCTGCGTGGTATTCTCTGTAACTTTCTGGTATGTCTGGCCGTATGGACCGGCACACGGATGAAAAGCGAGTGCGGTAAACTGGTACTGATCTTTTGTATCATTTCCTGTTTCGTTATCTCAGGCTTTGAACACTGCATCGCCAACATGGGATTTTTCATAATCGGCTATGCGCTGTGCCCGGATATTATGAGCACCGCCGATGTGATCCGAAACATGATCGTTGTCACGCTGGGAAACATAGTCGGCGGTGCCATTCTTTTATCCGGCCCGTTGAAATTGATGAGTTACGATCACTGACCCATGAGAAGCCAGTTTTGCTCCTTTTGTGTCAACGGGACAGTAAGCGACTGTATAACCTCTTCCATATGAGAGGTTGAAGAAGGACTGACGATAGGAAACAGATTGTCACTCTGGTGTAACAGCCAGGCTAAAGCAATCTGGGACACCGTCAGTTCTTTTTTTCGTGCCATTTCTTCTGCCCGGTGGAGTCTCTGTCTGTTCTCCGGGCAATCATATTCTTTGATGGGTGCCCACCAAAGGCAATCTTCAATGGGTCTGTCCCCATCTGTTACAAACTTGCCGGACAGATAGCCTCTGGCCAGAGAAGAATAGGTAAACACCGGCAGACCAGACTGAAAATAAGCTTCCCTCATTTTCTCATTGGCTGCTCCAGACAACGTAATACTTCTTCCCCATGGATCGTGGACAAACTCCGCCAGACTGTAGGCAGGGCTAAGAGCCTGAAAACCCTTGAGACCGTGGTCTGCAGCATATTTATTCCCCTCCCGGATTCTCTGCCAGGTCCAGTTGGACACACCAAAGTGCCGCACCTTTCCCTCTTCCTGCAGTTCATTCAGCACTTCCATGACCGCTCCCACCGGGTACTCCGGGTCGTCTCGGTGCAGAATGTAATAATCCACATAGTCCGTCTGGAGTCGTTGTCTGGACTCTTCACACTGCTGGCGGATCAAGTCCTGCGACATCTCATCGGCAGAGCCTTCCTGACCAGGATTACATCCTTTGTCCAGGATGATAACCTGCTCTCTCCGGCCGGATCCCGCCAGCCACAGACCAAAGTTATGCTCCGCTTTTCCATAGGCATAGGCGGTGTCAAACACAGTGAAACCGTGGTCAAATGCCCTCTGGATGCAGTCCTTCGCCCTTCCTTCATCGTCTCCCATAATAGCATTGTTGCCTGTGCCATACACAAGCCGGGATGCCTTCTTCTCACTGTCTTTTAATGAAACATATTTCATTGCACTCACTCCTTTTATAATTATGGCTGATACTGCTGTACTACTTTCGTACATTTACCGTTTTTGATGGTCAGTTTCACTGCCATTCCGCTGTAAAGGACTACTCCGTTCTCATGGCTTTTAGCCATTTTATAGGTGGTTTTGATCTCCCTCTTAAATGCTTTCCTGGAGGTCTTTTTCAAGGTCTTTTGGTCATACATACTCAGAAAATAAAAACGGCAGTTCTTGGCAAGGGTCACTTTCTTTAACTTGCCATATCCTACCAGATTCTCCCACTGCCAGTCCTCTTTTCCCTTTAACAGGGTGTTGTTGACGCACTTGCGGTACTTGAGAGTGTTGCCTTTGATACTTGATACCACTGCTGTGCGGGAAGCCGCTTTGGCATTGGATGGCTGAGAAAGGCAGGCGCCTGCCGTGATGGTAATGGCTGCGGCTGTGAATACAGCTACGGGTTTTAGAGTGATAAAGTTTTTTTTGTTTTTGTTCATTGTAAGGTTCCTTTCTTTTGCTTAGTTTAACTGTAGATCTTTTGCATACGCATATGAAATTATTTCTCCTGGTCTGGTTGATTTATACCCTTTCTCTTTGTGTGAATAATTAGATATATCAACAGATCCATAGTCTTTAAATTTCACATAAATTCGCTCCAACACTTGTATTTCCTTATCCGAAAGAATATCTTTCGGCATATCGCAATCAGAAATCACCTGATGCTTTTCATATCCATTATCATACATAACCTCAATATGTGCAATATGATCAGCAGATATTTTCCCCAAAAAGTTTGTCAAAATACTCCCAAAGTTTCGCTTTCTGTCTTTCATCAATCACAACTTCGTTTTCCATAAGGTAGGTTTTCATATTTTCTGGATTTTTAAAAAACAACAACAGGCTGTTGTGTGCCTTATCCTGTACCGCTCCATTCTCATACCTGCAAATGGTTTTGTCTCCCCAATTAAGCAACTTTGCAAAACTTCTCTGGCTCAACCCATACTGCTCTCTGATTTCTTTGATTTCCTCAGGAAAGAGAAGTTTGTGTCTCCTGCGGTACTCATTATATGCCTTAATCAACGTAGCAGAATCCAACTCCTCATTGAAAAGTTCCTCCCCACACTCTGCACACACCATTACCTGAGCATTTACCATTATCTCCTCTCCGCAAACATTATATGTTTCCTGTCTGGTGATAACCTGGGTTTCAACTTCTTTTCCGCAAGCATCGCAATATCCTATCACTGATTTCTCCTCTCTTATATGTAATTTTCTATTTTGTTTTCTCGCTTCACATCTTAGCTAATCTATTGAACAAATTTTGTTATATCAAGTTCATCCGCAACACACTTCTGGTCATATTTAAGCAATTCTTTGTACTTTTCATAATCCATATTATTCAAAATGCGAAGTTTATACGACTTTTCACTTTCATCCCCATCTACACAAATATTAAATCCAAATAAAACAATAATACCGATACCAATCCCGATCCCTACCCCAACCACTTCTTTG
>JAXDTV010000049.1:0-6783 GCA_034089785.1 Eubacterium sp. | reverse complement strand
AACGCCGACTGCGACGCCAACGGAGGCTCCGACGAGCACGCCGACAGCGACGCCAACTGCGACGCCGACGGTCACCCCAACCGCAACGCCGACAGTGACACCAGCGGAGGTTCCGACTGCAACCCCAACTGTGACCCCGACCGTAACGCCAACTGTGACTCCGACCGTAACGCCAACTGTCACCCCGACTGCAACCCCAACGGTGACCCCAACCGCGACGCCGACAGTAAAACCAACGGCACCGGTGGCGGAACCAACGAAAACTCCCACACTGATCTTAAATAAGACAGCGGTCACTTTATATACAAAAGGAAAAGGCAAAACGACAAAACTGACAGTCAGAGGTGGACAGCCTGTTTTTGAAAGCAGCAACATGAAAGTGGCATCGGTTAGCCAAAATGGAACAGTAACGGCTGGAAAACCAGGTGTGGCGGTTATTACTGCCAGGGTGGCAGAAAGCAGGATTTATTGCTTTGTTACAGTAAAAAAGCCGACTTTAACCGTTACGAAAAAAATTAAATTGAAAAAAGGCAAAAAGGCTAAGATCAAAGTAAAAGCAGTGCCGGTGGCAACAGTAAAATACTCATCGGTCAATAAGAAAATTTTAAAGGTAACAAAACGGGGGATTATCAAATCAAAGAAAAAAGGAAAAGGCAAGATCAAAGTCCGCTGTAATGGCATGACAAAGATAGTTACAGTAATTGTGAGATAAAGGATGTGCGTATGGGATCGTATACAGATTTTTTTGAGAAGCAGTCTGTGGAAATTTTTGAAACAGAGGATTACATAGAAGAATGTAAAAGGATCCTGCATCAGTTCCGCAGTTTCGATCAGGCGTTGGATGCGTTCATCGTGGAGCATGGATATCTGGGAAAGACAGAAGATGTGGATGAAAAAGTGCATTTTGTGGCTGACCGGTGCAGGCAGGCGGGTGTTCCGGTTCCGCGAAATCTGAAGTGCTTTTTCATGGGCAAAAAGCGGATGAAAAGGGAGTCCGCAGTGCCATTTCAGCTGTGTTTTGCATTGGGACTTTCTCTGGAGGAAGTAAATGATTTTCTCAGACGGATTTGCCTTAGCAGAGGACTGGACTGTCATTCTGTAAGGGAGGCGGTGTATTATTATGCCTTCAAAAAAGGACTTAGTTATAAGAAAACACAGGAAATCCTGGCGCAGACAGATGTGGCGGCTCCCGGCAAAATTGTTGAAAAAGATCTTGTATATACTGATTTGATTGAAGAGGAACTGGACGAAATCGAGACCACGGAAGAACTTTTAACCTACTTGCAGGAACAAGGGGAGAAGTTCGCCTATAACAATGCAGCAGCCAGTGAAAGTATACAGACGCTGTGGAAGGAAATTGCCGGGGAAAAGCAGGCGGAAGGACTGGCACAGCGTGAGCGGAAAAAACTGTATTCTTTTTTCAACAGGGAAAAAGCGGACGAGACAGAAAAGGGAAGAAAGACCCGCAGCCGGGTGGATTCTATGTGGGAAATCTATTTGCAGATCCTGGGACTGGCAGGGGATTATACCGATGAATTGTATCAAAGCAGAAGTATCAAAGAGGTGTTAAAAGACAATGAATTACTGCATCCACTGGCAGAAGAGGCATTTCCGGACCGGGACGGTCTGAATAAAATCCTGCACGGAGAGCATGTGTCGTATGAACGAGTCCGCAAACTTCTGATACTTCTTGTATTTTATCGTTTTTATGGCAGTCTGGCGGTCTGGCATCATAGTTATGAGGCAGATCAGGAGGAGAGGAAACGGTGCATCGATGCGTTAAATGACAATTTGCTATCGGTGGGCTATCCCCTGCTGTACCCGGGGAATCCATATGACTTTCTGTTTCTTATGGCGATCCAGTCACCACAGCCGTTGTGTACATTCAGAGAGTATATGCGGGAACTTTTTTTCGCAAAGAAGGAAATAGATTTAAGGGAAAGAGTGATGGAGGATGAAAGAACGAATACCGCTAAAACCGAATACGAAGCTGACATTTAAAAATCAGGCCGGTGGCAGTACGTGCTTTGTCATCCGCAGTATGGTGGGACAAGGTGGATCCTGCTTTGTATATGACGGGTATTACGAGAACAATGCCGGGAGAAAAAGCACGGTCCGTATCAAGGAATGTTATCCCATCAGGCTTTCGTTTACAAGAAACAGCCAGGGAAAACTGACCATCACAGAAAGTCAGAAAAATCAGTTTGAGCTGTGTAAAAGGCGGTTTCGTGATTCCTTTGTGGTGAACAGCGAACTGCATGAAATGGCAGGACTGACCAACTATACTTCGCAAGTGTATGATCTGTACGAGGGAAACGGAACTTTATACACGGTGTATTCCTATGTGGAGGGAAACACGCTGGATAAAATCCAGTTTTCTTCTATTAGGGAGGTGCTCCGTGTGGTAAGGAGCACAGCCAGGTATCTTCAGCGGCTTCATGAGAAGGGGTATCTGTATCTGGATGTGAAACCGGAAAATATACGGATGTACGAAACAACGCCGGAAATGGTGGAGCTTTTTGACTTTGATGCGGTGATCCCACAGGGGATAAAAGAAGATTTAAGTAGTTATCGTGTGGCTTATTCCAGAGGATATGCACCCCTGGAGCAAAAGATGGGAGATATATCACGGATTGGCACTTATACCGATGTCTATGCAGTGGGGGCGCTGCTTTTTACTCTTATCTTTGGAAGAACACCGACAGCGGTGGATTGTGGAAATGAGGCGTCTTATGATTATACAAAATTAAAATGGAATGTGCTCTATCATCCTGGATTATATCGGGAACTGACGGTATTTTTCCACAAGACGCTGCAGGCTGGCATCGAAGATCGTTATCCGGATATGGGACAGGTACTGATGCAGCTGCAAAGGATAGAACGATTCGGGGCGGAGGAAACTTTTATTTCCGGCACCGGGTCGGTGATGATGCCTGAAAAAATGGTGGGGAGAGAGGAAGAATGTGACGGACTTTTCCGCTGGTGGCAGGGACCGGATCCGCTTATAGTAGTAACCGGCATGGGCGGTATCGGTAAAAGTACGGTGGTCAGTAAGTTCGTACAGGACAATAAAAACTGCTTTGATCAGGTTATTTATCTGTCATGGAAGGGAACCCTGGAACAAACCATAGCCGATGACAGAGAGTTTGGGATCACCGGATATGAACAGGAACCGGAGGAAGAGAAAGCCGAATATTTTATCAGAAAAATGCAGGCGGTCCGGAGATTGGCGGAGAAAGAAGGGTTCCTTTTGATCCTGGATAATTTTGAAGGAAACATCACAGATGATTTTGCTGAGTTATTGAAGGTGAAGTGGAAAGTGATCCTGATAACCCGCAGAAATATGGAATTGTCCGGTTATCCGGTGCAAAAAATAGCACCACTGCAAAAAACGGAGGAGATATACCATTTATTTGAGAACAATCTGGGGCGGAGATTGAGAACGGACGAAACAGTCATTGTATCTAAAATGGCGGAAAAAGTGCAGGGGCATACCCTTCTTTTAGCCCTGATAGCAAGGCAGGTGGCAAACAGTCATCTGAAATTGGAGCAGGCATGGAATCTGGCAGAAACTTATGGTATTTCACAGATGGCACCGGAGAAGGTGGATTATTTCCAGGATGGTGCAGAGCGGTACGATAAAATATCCGGGATTCTCAAAGCACTGTATGATGTGTCAGGGCTGTCGGATGTGAAAAAGAGGTGTCTGAAATTTTGTTCGTTATTTGGTGTGACGGGGATTTCCCTGGGGGAGGCGAGGAATGTTTTACAGTTACAATCACTGGATGCGGTGAATGAACTAAAAGAGGAAGGATGGATCCGGATCCAGGAAGAAAGAATGCAGATGCATCCGTTGATCCATGAGACGATACAGCAGATGGAATGGTGTGAGAAAGACAGAGAGTATGCTAAGAGGCAGATGGAGATTCTCTGTCAGCAGATACAATGGGAATTTGGAACCTGGGAAAGAGAAAGAACGACATTCGGTGGACAGAAAACCGGCATATTGGAAACAGCAAAATCGGTTCTTAAGTATGGCGGAGAGGACAGTCGTCTGGCGGAATCAAAGTGCTGTAAACAGCTTCAGATCCTGACTTTACTCTATCTGCCGAAAGAGGATGAGAAATATATTCTAGCCAAGGCAGTGCCGCTGCTGAGGGAAAGATGGGAAGAAAATCCCAGACAATGGATGGAACTACAAGACTATGTAGTGTATCTTTTGTGCCAGAGAAAAGAATATGAAAAGGCAGCAGTCTGCATGAAAGAGGCGGAAAAATATGCGTCGAAAGCAGGCGACGCTTATATCCGGGGGCGGTACTATGACATGATGGCATGTATGTGTGATGCAGTGCTAAACGGAGCCTATGGAGAGACCGATAAAGGGGCTCAAAAACTGATCCGTAAGATGTTCCGGGCGGTAGACAGGTCTATTTATCACATGAGAAGAGCCGGTCAGAAGGAGGCAGAGAGACTGGCAGTAAAATACACTTATGGTAAAATCTTTCTTCTTATCCGGTGTATGCCGGAACGGGATCGTAAAATCAAGAGGCTGATCCGTGAGATGGAAGAGGTGTTAAACAGAGATGGATCGTATCGGATGCAATTTCAATTTCTCCATTATATGGCCAAAGCCTGGTACTTTACTTTGTGCAGGGAAAAGAAAGAACAAGTTCTTTGTAACCTGAAAAAGGCAGGCGAATGTTCGATTCCGGATGGCAGATCGGATCTGGACCAAATCGATTATTGGATCATCCCGGGGGCGAATATGCTGTTTGAACTGGGGGAGGGAGATCAGGCCGAGGAGTGGCTTACAAAAGGAAAAGCCTTGTGCGAGACTCATCCGGAGGAACTTCCCTTTATGAGAAAAGGTGAGGAAATAGAGCAGTACCTGAGAGAGGTAAAGGAATATTTTTAATGGAGAAAAGGCTCGATGAAAATCGGGTCTTTTTTTATGTGCAAAATTCTGAAGCCAGGGGAGAGTGCACTTACAAATCCAGAAAATAAAAGTCCGGGGTACAATGCAAAAGGAAGGGAGGAAAAGAAGATAGAAAAAAAGTTTGACTGCACGCAGCGTGCAGTTTTAATCTGGATGAAAATATGGAATGTATGAGTTTAAGAGCAATGTGTGAACTGCTAAACATTTCAAGGAGGAGTATTCAGTGCTACGAAAAAGCAGGGCTGATGACTCCCACAACAAAAAACAAATATGGTCACTTGCTTTATGATGAAAGCGCATTTCACAGAGCAGAAATGATTCGATTCTTACAACAGTTAGGATTCAAACTAAGGGAAGTGAAAGAGATCATTGACGCACCGGACGATGTGATAAAGGAGGCACTTGAAAAACGGGTGGATGAACTGGAACACGAGAAAGTAAAGATGGATCAGATTATGCAGGAAGCACGGGATTATATTGAAAAATTGAGTTAGGAAAATGGAGGGATTTTTTATGAACAAGAAAGTTGCAATTCCGTTTGGAATTACATTGGCGGGAGTAGTTTTAATGATTGTAATGCTTTTTCTCCCGTATGCGTCAGCAAGCAGCGAGTACAAAGAGGTATTAAATCAGAACAAAGAGGGGATATTTGCACAGGAAATAGGCATGACAAATGCAGATGCAGTACATATTTCGTTGGTGGAGTATGCCAGAATTTATGCGGCAGGAGCGAAGTCGCTGGAAGCAGTGAAGGCAGTTGCCATTATGGGAATTGTCATTATTTCAGCCTATGCATTATTTGCAGTTTTGACATTGCTTATGACCATATTGAAAAAAAGTATCGCCGTAATTGTGTTTGATATACTTACGCTGCTGGACTTCTGGCTGATCCGGTTTGATTTTTCAGACCGGGGTGTAATACCGAGCAGTCGATACGGCTGGGGAATAGCCAGCTATCTGCCATATTTTTTAGGTGTTGTTGTGTTGGTGGGAGCTATATGGATGCTGGTTGAAAAGAGGAAAATGAAAGAGCAGTAAGGAAAGAGAGGAAACAATTATGTTATTGAAAAAATTGAGTTATGTATGTGCGGCCGCATTGGTGATTGTGAGTTTGGCAGGCTGTGGAACGAAGGAAAATAGCACTGGAACCGATACGGCATCTACCCAAACCCAGGAGGATGTGTCAACCTCTACCGATGTACCGGAAGAAGATGAGACAGAGGATGAGGCATCAGTGAGTGAATCATCAAACAAAAAAGAGACAACGAACAAGAAAAAAACAACAAAGAAGAAAACAAAGAAAAAAAGTACTGGTTTACGTGCCGATTTTAAAAAGGCAATGGACAGTTACGAAGATTTTATGGATGAGTATTGTTCATTCATGAAGAGTTATCAGGAAGATCCATCCGATGCAAGTTTACTGGAGGATTACGCTTCTTATATGAGTAAATACTCGGATATGGTCAAGAAATTTAACAAGTGGGAAAGTAAGGACCTGAATGAGAAAGAAATGGAGTACTATATAGATGTTCAGGCAAGGGTTACAAAGAAATTGGCGAAAGTATCCGCTAAATAATATTGGTGAATTCAAGGTTATGTTGAGCTTGCTTATATGAATTATGATGAAAGCGCATTTCACAGAACAGTAAGGAAAGAGAGGAAAATTATGTTATTGAAAAAATTGAGTTATGTATGTGCGGCCACATTGGTGATTGTGAGTTTGGCAGGTTGTGGAACGAAGGAAAATGATAATGCTGCTAATAAAGCAAAAACAACAGATAATAGTAGCACTCAGACGCAAGCGCCTGTAGATAGTAATGTGGATGTGACGGAAAAACCAGAAGTGA
>JAXDTV010000043.1:0-13709 GCA_034089785.1 Eubacterium sp. | reverse complement strand
TGTGGTAGTTCAGCGTCAGTATGAGGATCGTTACCATGTACTGAAAGCTAAAATGCCGTGTCTGATCACAGCTCTTTCCGAGTTGAATGAGCCTCGTTACATGACACCGGGCGGAATCATGGATGCTTATGCAAGTGAGATTACTGTCTGGGGCCGTGCTGATCTGAAGGATGTAGATGATTCTAACCTTGGTTTGAAAGGATCACCTACTAAAATTGCTAAAGCTTCTGATAAAGTACGTAAAGGTGCAGGAGAAAAAGTTACTTTGGATCCTACAGAAGCTGCAGCCTATATCGTTGACAAATTTAAAGAGAAACATGTAATCTAATTTGTACATGGATTCGTGTACAAGAACGGAGGTTAAAATGAGTTTAGAAGAATATAAAGGTGTTTATGTCTTTGCTCAGCAGGTTGACGGTGAGGTAAGCGGCATCGCATACGAACTGCTTGGCAAAGCAAAGGATCTTGCAAAAGATTTGAATACAGATGTAACGGCTGTACTGATTGGATATAACGTAAAAGGTCTGGTTGACGGACTGGCTCAGTATGGTGCTGACAAAGTTATTGTAGTAGATGATAAAGAATTGGAAGTTTACAGAACTGAGCCATATACACATGCTCTTGCTTCTGTAATCAATGAGTACAAACCAGAGATCGTTCTGGTAGGCGCAACTGCTATCGGCCGTGATCTTGGTCCTAGAGTTTCCGCTCGTGTAGCAACTGGTCTGACAGCAGACTGTACAGTACTTGAGATTGGTGATTTCAACGATATCGCATCCAAACAGGTATTGAACAATCAGCTTCTTATGACTCGTCCTGCATTTGGTGGTAATACCATCGCTACCATCGCATGTCCATTCAACCGTCCACAGATGGCAACTGTTCGTCCGGGCGTAATGCAGAAGATCGATCCGATCAAAGATGCAAAAGCAGAAGTGATCGAGTTCAATCCTGGATTTACTCCAGACAACAAATATGTTGAGATTCTGGAAGTTGTTAAATCTGTTAGTGACACAGTAGACATTGCAGATGCAAAGATTCTTGTATCCGGTGGTCGTGGTGTAGGAAGCAAAGAGAACTTCAAACTTCTTGAAGATTTGGCAGAGGTTCTTGGCGGTACAGTAAGTTGTTCACGTGCCGTTGTAGAAAATGGATGGCTTCCAGTTGAACGTCAGGTTGGACAGACTGGTAAAACAGTTCGTCCTAATGTATATTTTGCAATCGGTATTTCCGGTGCCATTCAGCATGTAGCTGGTATGGAAGAATCTGACATTATCGTTGCTATTAACAAAGATGAGGATGCTCCTATCTTTGATGTAGCAGATTACGGTATCGTTGGTGACTTGAATAAAGTTCTTCCACCATTGACAGAAATGCTGAAAAATGAATTAGCAGCAAAATAATCAAAGATAAATCCGCGTCGGCATTGTGGTTTCCTTTCATGATGCCGGCGTATTTTTTTATGGAAGGGGAGATTATATGAATCCCATTGGCGTAGTGATCTGTAACTACAATAAAAAAGAATTCGTACTTCAGTGCATTCAAAGTGTGCTGGAGAGTAAAGTACATAATTTTGATATTTATATGGTAGACAATGCGTCTACGGACGGCAGTGTAGAGGCCGTGAGAAAGAACTATGGGGAACAGGTAACCATACTGGAAAACAAAGAAAATCTGGGAGGATCCGGGGGATTTAACACAGGACTAAGAGTTGTTCGGGATAAAGGATATTCTTATTTTATGTGTCTGGATGATGATGCATCCGTAGATGAAAATGCAATCAATGAGTTATATGAATATATGGAAAAAAATCCGGATGTAGGGATGGCAGGAGCCAGAGTGTATCACAGACAATTTCCGGACTACATACAGCAGTGCGGACTGATGATCGATTTTGAACACTGTCAGGCACACACATTATATGCAGACCGGCTGGAAGACGGATCTCTTCCGGAAGTGGTAGAATGTGATACTGTAGCTACCTGTGCTGTTATGATTCGTGGCGATGCGATCCGCACCACGGATGTTGGTATTATGCCGGAAGATAATTTTATTTACTGGGACGATATGGAATGGGGACATCGGATGCACCTTGTCGGTTACCGGACTGTCACCCTGGCCAGAGCGGCAGCTCTTCATCAGATGGGAGCCAATGTGAAAAAGCCAACTACTTTTTTAAATTATTATATGTGGCGCAACCGGGCTAACTTTTTTATGAAGTACACGCCGGAAGATAAACTGGAAACAATGAGTGTTCAGGCATTAGGCGATTTTTTCCATGCTATATATGAGAGTATGTATCGCTGTGAACATAACAATATGCGCTCTATTACGGCAGCATATTATGATGCTGTGGGAGGAATCAGAGGAAAAGCAGGGGAAAACAGGATCCTGCTTAACGACGCCAATGATGACAAATTGATCCAGTATATGCAAAACAAAAAAAGTTATTTTATCCAGTCAGATGGACATGAGGAAGATGAGAGATATCTTAAGAATTTTCTGGAGGAGTACTGTCCGTACTGCAAACCGGTGAAGGAGAAAGATGCCCAGGTCATTCTGTCCTTTTGTAATGACATTTTTGGTGTGAAGGATCTGTCGTTAAAAAAAATATACATTGATCCCTATCGAAATGCCATTCTGGATGAGGAAGATTGTGAAGCAGTGAAAAATTATGCATATTCAAAAATGCTCTTTATTTACATGAATCAAAGTGCTTTTTTGGATGCCTGTGACAGATTAAGGAGAACAAAATGAAGAAAAGATATATAGGTTTTTTATTTCTTTTACTGTTATTGTGCCCTTGTTTCATGGTACATACCGCCAGTGCTGCTTCGCCTGTGGCAAAGTGGGGGCGGCTGCAGGTAAAGGGAACACAGATTGTAAGTAACAAAGGGAAAAAAGTGCAATTAAAAGGAGTAAGTACTCACGGTATTGCCTGGTTTCCCCAGTATGTAAACAAAAGTTCTTTTGCCAGTATGAAGCGGATGGGGGCCAATACCATTCGACTGGCCTTTTACAGCGACCCGGCAGCCGGTTATGATGCCGGATTATATAAAAAAGTAGAAGAGGGGATCCAGGCAGCTACCGGCCTGGGAATGTATGTTGTATTAGACTGGCATATTTTAAGCGATGGTAATCCTAAAATCTATGAGAAAAATGCCGGAAAGTTTTTTACCTATTTTTCCAGAAAATATGGAAAACAGAAGAATATTTTGTATGAAATCTGTAATGAACCAAATGGAAATGTGACCTGGGCCAAAGATATAAAACCTTATGCCAGACGCATCATAAAGAAAATACGAAAGTATGATAAGAAGAACATTATCATTGCAGGCAGTTCCACCTGGAGCCAGGATGTAGATCAGACCGCTAAAAGTCCGTTAAAAGGAAAAAACATTGCGTACTCCCTGCATTTTTATGCAGCAACACACAAGGAGGATCTGCAGCAAAAACTGAAGACTGCTTATAAAGCAGGACTGCCGATTCTGGTTACGGAGTTTAGTATCTGTGATGCATCGGGAAACGGTGCCATCGATAAATCCAGCGGAAAAAAATGGATAAAACTGTTGAAAAAATACAAGATAGGTTTTATAGCCTGGAGTTTATGCAATAAACAGGAGAGTGCTTCGTTGATCAAGGCCTCCTGTAGTAAGACAGGAAATTTCAAAAAGTCAGATCTTTCTAAAACCGGAAAATGGATTTTGGCCCAGATGAAATAGAATAATTAAAAAGAAGTTTCGACTATTTGAAACAGGGGAAATATAATTCCTGTCTCAAATGGAAGAAACTTCTTTTTATGGTTATATATAGAGTTGTTTACTCTACGGTAACACTTTTTGCCAGGTTTCTAGGCTGGTCTACATTCAGTCCTTTTTCCACTGCTACATAGTAAGCAAGGTACTGCAGGATAACTGCACTGACAAATGGTGTAAATAAAGGATCTGTCTCCGGCAGCACAATCTGGTGGTCACACAATGCGGCATCCACAGAAACATCCGGTTCGGTCAGCAGGATTACTTTGGCACCACGGGAACGAACTTCCACAGCATTGGAAATCATCTTAGGGAAGACATCCGGCTGGGTGGCTACTGCAATCACCGGTACATTATCGGTAATCAAAGAGATGGTTCCGTGTTTTAATTCGCCGGCTGCATAGGCCTCGGAGTGAATGTAACTGATTTCTTTTAATTTCAGGGATCCCTCACAGGATAAGGCATAATCCAGTCCTCGTCCAATGAAGAAAATATCGTCACTGGATGCAATGCGTTTGGCAATTCCTTCTACCTGGGTATCGTATCCAAGTGCTTCGTCTACTTTATCAACAGTTTCCATCATTTTGTCCATATAATCAGATGCTTCTGCTTCTGAGATCTTGCCGGTAAACAAAGCCAGACGGAATGCGATCAGGTACATAACAGCAACCTGGACGCTGTAAGCTTTTGTACTGGCAACAGCAATTTCAGGGCCTGCATGGGTGTACAGTACATAGTCACTGGCTCTGGCAATGGAAGAGCCTTTTACATTGACAACAGACCATGTCTTGGCGCCGCGGCTCTTGGCAAGGAGAAGTGCCTCCTTGGTATCTGCGGTTTCACCGGACTGTGATACGGCGATCAGTAAAGTATGTTCATCCACGATCGGATCCTGATAACGGAACTCGGATGCAATGGTAACGGTAACCGGAATACGACAGAGTCTTTCAATCATATTCTGTCCCATAAGTCCTGCGTGCATGGCAGTTCCACAGGCAGTAATAATAATACGGTTTATTCCTTCAAAAATATCATCCTTTACGCCATCTGCCGTAAAATCAGGAAGATTGTTTACAATTCTTGGGCGGATAGTATTTAACAAAGCCTCCGGCTGTTCATGGATCTCTTTCATCATGAAATACTCGTAGCCACCTTTTTTTGCAGCAGCCATATCCCAGCTGATATGATGGATCGTCGGGCTGTATACTTCACCATTTTCATCTTTTACAAGAATTTCATCTTTGGTCATTTTGGCAATGTGTCCTTCTTCCAGGACAAAGTAATGCTTGGTGTAACTTACCAGTGCTACCATATCAGAAGCAATAAAAGATCCTTTATCTGTATGGGCAGCAACTAAAGGACTACCGTTGCGGATAGCAAAGATCGTATCAGGGATATCGGAAAACATGATACAGAAACCATAGGCTCCATGAAGACGGTTACAGCCGTTGCGGATGGCTTCTTCCGGATCTCCGTGATAACAGTCATTGATGACCATGGCAGCAATCTCTGTATCTGTCTGAGAGACAGGTGTAAGACCTTTTTTCTCCATTTCATCCTGAAGTTCTTTATAATTTTCAATGATACCATTGTGAACCAGCGTAACTTTGCCGGCTGTATGAGGATGAGAATTTGTATCAGATACACCACCGTGGGTAGCCCAGCGTGTATGTCCGATACCACAGTGGGATTCATCTTTTTCTGCCAGTTCATCTACTTTCTCTTTGAGACAGGATACTTTTCCTACTGTTTTGATGGTTTTGATTTCATTTTTATCTTCTTCAAAATAGGCGATGCCTGCGCTGTCATAACCGCGGTATTCCAATGCCTGAAGCCCGGAGATCAGCACTTTTTTTGCATCTTTTATTCCAATATAACCTGTAATTCCACACATAATTTTCTCCTTATATTATGAAAGTTTGCATTTCTAAAAAATAGTATCATTTATAGGGGTAATTGTCAAGAAACTGGCAGGATTAATAGTTGCGAAAAAGTCTCCTTTGATGTATACTTTGAAACATACACAGGCAAAAAATACCAGGAGGGAAACATTGAAAAATTTTCGAGTAGAACTAAAAAAAGTAGTAGATGATTCATATGATGTAGAGATTGGACGAAATCTGATCCCGCAGCTCATAAATGATATTAAAAAGGGACTGACAGGCAATATAAAAAAATTTGCAGTAATTACAGATTCTACGGTAGAGAGGCTTTATGCCACACCGATTTTGGTAGAATTGCACCGGTCCGGATTTAAAAGTGATATTTTTGTATTTCCGGCAGGGGAGAAGAGCAAAGTCCGCAAAACAAAAGAAGAGCTGGAAGATGCTATGTTAGCTAAAGGATACCGCAGAGACTGCTGTGTCATTGCGGTTGGCGGCGGCGTAGTAACGGATCTGGCAGGATTTCTGGCAGGTACTTACGGCCGTGGTATTCCATTTATCAATTTTGCCACTACTCATCTGGCAGCAGCGGATGCATCCATAGGCGGGAAAACAGCGGTAGACACAGATCTTGCAACGAATCTTATTGGATTGATCTATCAGCCATTGAAAGTTTATGTAGATATTACTACATGGAAGACACTGCCGAGAGAACAGATGATCAATGGCATGGCAGAGACGATCAAGCATGCATGTCTGGCAGATGAGAAGTTTTTTGCTTATCTGGAGAAACATGTAGATGAGATTCTGAATGTAGATGAGGATGTCTGTGAGTATATCTCAGAAATGAACTGCCAGATCAAGTATCAGGTAGTAATGAAGGATGAAAAAGAACAGAACCTCAGAGAAATTTTGAATCTTGGTCATACGGTAGGAAGAGCTATTGAGACCGTCAGTGACTACAGACTGCTTCACGGACAGGCTGTATCCATCGGACTGGTGGCTCAGGCTGAGCTTGGTATGAAGTTAGGTTTTCTTTCAGCCGGCCAGAAAGACCGTATCTGCAAACTTTTGGAGAAAGCAGGACTACCGGTGTCCATACCGGAATACATTGATAAAGAAGCACTTGTCCGTAAACTTTATACCGATAAAAAGGTACGCAATGGCAAGCTTCGCATGGTATTTATGGATGGCATTGGAAAGATCCGCACATTTGGCAAAGATGTATATGCCAGAGAGACAGCCGAAAATGAGATTCGGGATGTCATAATGAAACTGTAATATTGTAAAAAAGGAGGATTTATATGATCGCAGGAATTATTGTAATTGCAGTCGTTGTTATTTTGTTACTTGCCTGTGTTGGCGGGTACAACACATTGGTAAAGGGAAGAATCACAGTAGATGAAGCCTTTTCTACCATGGATGTATATCTTAAAAAGAGATTTGATCTGATACCAAATCTGGTAGAAACAGTCAAAGGATATGCAAAACATGAATCATCTACTTTAGAAGCTGTTGTGAAGATGAGAAATGTAAACTATGGAAGCATGTCCCAGGCTGAAAAGATTGAGAATGGAACCCAGCTTTCCAAAGTGCTTCCTCAGATTTTTGCACTTTCTGAATCTTATCCGGATCTGAAAGCAAATCAGAACTTCATGGAGTTAAGCTCACAGCTTCAGAAACTGGAAGATGATATTTCCAATGCCCGTCGTTATTATAATGGGGCGGTAAAGAAGTACAATATGAGTGTACAGACTTTTCCTCGCAACATTATAGCAGGTATGTTCCATTTTGAAACAAGACCGATGTTTGAGGTTGAGGACACAGCACAGAGAGAAAATGTACAGGTGAAGTTTTAAAAACAGGGGGAAATATGAAAGAAAGATACAGGCAAGGTGGCAGAGTATGGCTTCTTGGCATTGTCATGATGGCAATGGCTGTCTTAGTTATGGCTGGCAGCGTGAAAGCCCAGGCAGCATCTGCTTTTGATATTACCAAATATCATGTAGACATGAAGGTTACGAAAGATAATGTTTATAAGATCACAGAGACGATTGAGGTAAATTTCAAGGAAGAACGCCATGGAATTTACAGAAATATCCCACTTGTAAACCGTATTAAAAGAGAAGATGGATCAGAAGGTGTAAGAACGGCTACAGTCCGTAATATTTCCTGTGGTTCAGACAACTTTGAATCATCCAGAGAAAATGACGCCTGTCAGATTAAGATCGGCGATGAAGATGAAACTATCGAAGGAAAGCATGAGTATCAGATTTCTTATGACTATTGTCTCAGCAATGACATTATGGAAGGAAAAGATGAACTTTACATGAATGTGATCGGTGGAGACTGGGATGATAGTCTGACGATTTCCAATATTTCTTTCCAGATTGAAATGCCTGACAAATTTGACGAACAAAAACTGGGTATGTGCTATGGCCCGGCAGGAAGTACAAATTATGATGGCTTAAGTTACGCTATTGATGGAAATACGATCATGGGTGAACTGGATTCGGATATTACACTGGGAAATAATGAGTATGTTACAGTGCGGTTAGAACTGCCGGATGGTTACTTTAATGTACAGAAGGCGTCTCATATCTGGCCGAATCTTTGTATGATCTTAGCTGTTCTCGGTGCGGTGCTGTTATTTGCTCTGTGGTGGATTTATGGAAGAGATGATCCGGTAGTAGAGACGGTAGAATTTCATGCACCAGATGGCATGAACAGTCTGGATGTTGCCTTTGCCTATAAGGGAGAGGTAGATAAATCGGATGTTGTTTCTTTAGTTGTATACCTGGCACAGAAAGGATATCTGACAATCAAACAGACAGAAAACAGTTTTATCCTGAAGAAAAACAAAGACTATGATGGTCTGAATGAGGATGAGGCAGAGTTTTTAAGAGATCTGTTTAAAGATGGCAGCTCTGTTACAAGGAAGGGATTGGAAGATTCTTTTTATAAGACCATTGATTCCATTATGGGACGGAAAAACCACTTTGAAAACCGTAAGGTATTATTCCACGAAAACTCCATTAATAAGGGCTGGATCAACTGGGTAGTGGTTATTTTATCATTCCTGGCACTCATTACCAAACCGGTAGGAGATTATGAAATGAATTTCCTGGCAGGTCTTTTCGTGGCAGCGGGTATTGCGGTTGCCAATATTTTCTTATTTTATTTTGCGTTCCGCCCGGGAAAAGCTTTTGTATTGCGGTGTGTTCTGATCCCGATCGGTACCTTGTTTGCTGATTTCTTGGCGTATCTGTTATTTTTACAGGAGACGTTTGAGACCAGTGGCGACCGATGGTATGTCATTGCTTTCTGGACAGCGGTTGTATGTGCCGGAATAATGACATTTTTCTCCTGTTATCTGTCCAAAAGAACGGAGTACGGAACCCAGATTCTTGGACGGATCCTCGGATTTAAGAATTTCCTGGAGACCGTGGAAAAAGATCGTCTGGAGGCTATGGTACAGGATGATCCTGAGTACTTTTATGAAATTCTTCCGTATACATATGTACTGGATATTTCAGACAAGTGGATCAAGAAGTTTGAATCCATTGCCATTGAGGCACCGGACTGGTATTCAGGATACAATAATACAGTATTTGATTATTACATGTTCAGTCACTTTATGCATTCTACCATGGAGTCTGCCAGCACAGCCATGACTTCACAGCCAAGTTCCAGCAGTGGCGGTGGCTTTTCCGGCGGCGGTTCCGGCGGTGGCGGTGGTGGTTCCTGGTAGGATCTATGAAAAGAAACTTGACACCAACACTTAAATGTGGTATCGTTTAGAGCAGATTGAGGGTAGCTCAAGAAGGGGCACACCACCTCGGGTGTGGACTTTCTTGAGTTACCCTTTTTCAGAATCAGAGGAAAGGAGTTCTTGACATGATCTGTATTAATGGTGAAATGAAAGAGGGATACGATGAAAAATCCCTGGCTTATATGATAGAACAGGAAGGGTTTAATATCAGCCGGATCGCAACAGAGATCAACGGCGAGATTATCAGTAAAAAACAATACAATGAGACCATATTACACAGTGGTGATTCCATTGAAGTTGTTAGTTTTGTAGGTGGAGGCTGATGGAAAACATCAGCATAAAAAAGATTGGAGGACAAACAAATGAAAGATGATGCATTAGTAATTGGAGGACATACATTCCATTCCCGTTTTATTCTTGGTTCAGGAAAATATTCACTGGATCTTATTAAGGCGTCTGTGGAGCAGGCGAAGGCAGAAATTATCACATTGGCTCTGCGCCGTGCCAATCAAGATGGCCGTGCCAATATTTTAGATTATATACCGGAGGGCGTGACACTTCTTCCAAATACATCCGGAGCCAGAAATGCGGAGGAAGCTGTAAGAATTGCCAGGCTTTCAAGGGAAGTAGGTTGTGGTGACTTTGTAAAGATTGAAATCATGCGGGATACTAAATACCTTTTGCCGGATAATTATGAGACCATTAAAGCTACTGAAATCCTTGCAAAAGAGGGATTTGTTGTTATGCCGTATATGTACCCGG
The DNA here is from genome assembly GCA_034089785.1 of Eubacterium sp. Lineage (GTDB taxonomy): Bacteria > Bacillota > Clostridia > Lachnospirales > Lachnospiraceae > Eubacterium_F. The sequence continues at coordinate 3,537 of JAXDTV010000043.1, read as the reverse complement.
ATCTGAATGTGGCAAGAGATCTTCAAAATGCAGGTGCGGCGTCTATTATGCCGCTGGCAGCACCTATCGGATCCAATAAAGGACTTTGTTCCAAAGATTTTATTCAGATCCTGATTGACGAAATTGATCTGCCTATTATTGTAGATGCGGGAATTGGCAAGCCATCTGAGGCCTGTGAGGCAATGGAAATGGGTGCGGCTGCCATTATGGCTAATACAGCTATCGCTACAGCAGGAGATATACCGGCTATGGCAGAATCTTTCCGCCTGGCGATTGAAGCGGGAAGAAAGGCTTATCTTGCAGGAACCGGAAGAGTATTACAGCGGGGAGGAAGTGCTTCTTCACCATTGACAGGTTATATTCAGGATGGATCTTTGTAAAATACAGGGAAGGAAAAGAAAAACATGAGTAAGATGAACGAAAGTATTTTAAGTGAACAGATTCTTGAGGATATGAAAGAGAATCGTATTGATCACATGAAATATCTGGATGATATGGAAGTGCTGGATTCAGATGTAGATAAACAGGTTGTAGAAGCTATGAATGCTTATGATTACAATCAGTATACTGCTGCAGATGTAAGACGCGCTATTTATAAAGAAAACAGAACACCGGAGGATTTTGCAGCACTTTTGTCCCCGGCCGCACTTCCGCTGCTGGAAGAGATGGCCCAGATGGCCCAGAAAGAAACAAGAAAACATTTTGGGAACTCTATTATGATGTTTACTCCTTTGTACATTGCCAATTACTGTGAAAATTACTGCATTTACTGTGGTTTTAACTGTCATAACAAAATCCGCAGAGCTAAATTAAATGCCGAAGAGATCGAAAACGAAATGAAAGCCATCGCCGAGACCGGGCTGCAGGAGATTTTGATCTTAACAGGAGAAAGTCCAAAGATGTCCAATGTGGAATATATTGGAGAGGCTTGCAAGATTGCCCGTAAGTATTTTAAGGTAATCGGTCTGGAGGTATACCCTACCAATTCTGACAACTATCATTACTGGCATGAGTGCGGTGCAGATTATGTAACCGTGTTCCAGGAAACATACAATTCAGATAAATACGAAACACTGCATCTGGCAGGACATAAGAGAATCTATCCATATCGTGTTAATGCTCAAGAGAGAGCTTTAAAAGGCGGTATGAGAGGAGTAGGATTTGCAGCCCTTCTTGGTCTGGATGATTTTAGAAAGGATGCTTTTGCTACGGGCGTGCATGCTTATCTGCTCCAGCGGAAATATCCACAGGCAGAGATCGCTTTTTCCTGCCCGAGACTTCGTCCTATCATTAATAATGACCGGATCAACCCAATGGATGTACATGAGGCACAGCTTTTACAGGTGATCTGTGCTTACCGTTTGTTGATCCCATCTGCTTCCATTACTGTTTCCACCAGAGAGTGTGAGAGAGTCCGCAACAATCTGATCCAGATTTGTGCTACCAAGATTTCTGCCGGTGTAGATGTGGGGATCGGTGGTCATTCCGGTGAAGAAAAAGGTGATGAGCAGTTTGAAATTGATGATGGAAGAAGTGTACAGGAAGTCTTTGACGATATCCAGAAAGTCGGCATGCAGCCGGTTATGAGTGACTATATTTATGTATAGGATCGCGGTTACCAATCGTCACCTGTGCTCTATTGATTATTTGTCACAGATAGAAAAAGTGGCAGAAAGTGGTCTCTTTCAGGCTGTCCTTGTAAGGGAAAAAGATCTGACGGAAAGAGAATATACAGCACTGGCTCGGAGTGTAAAAAAAATCTGTACAGCCCATGGCATTATATGTATTTATCATAATTATGCTACAGCCATTAAAGGCGATAAAGATCCCAATCTTCAATTACCCCTTAGTGTCTTAGAAGGCATGACAGAGAAAGAGCGGGACAGAATACGATCCCGCTGTAACCTGTTTGGCACAGCCGTCCATTCCAGGGAGCAGTTGGAACAGGCACTTTCCTTTGGAGTAAACTATGTGGTAGCCGGGCATATTTTTGAGACAGACTGTAAAAAAGGAGTGCCACCCAGAGGGATTCCTTTTTTGAAATCTATTCTGTCTGCTTCCAATGTGCCGGTGTATGGCATTGGCGGAATCAATGAAACGAATGAGGCACAGGTGATGGAGGCCGGTGCAGCCGGTGTCTGTCTGATGTCCCAGGCGATGACATTATTGTGACTTGAATCGTATATGTTTTTGTGTTAAAATGGCAAATACGAGTAGAGAATGGAGTTGATCACATTGCCAATTAAGATTAAAGATTCATTGCCGGCCCAGAAAATTCTGGAAGGTGAAAATATTTTTGTTATGACGGAGTACCGGGCTATGCACCAGGATATCCGTCCGTTAAGTGTGTTAGTACTGAATTTGATGCCCACTAAGATTGTGACAGAGACACAGCTCCTGAGAAAATTGTCAAATACACCGCTGCAGGTTGAGGTAGAGTTTTTACAGACGGCCAGTTACCAGCCAAAGCATGTAGCAGCCAACCATCTGGACACCTTTTATACCGTATTTGATGAAATCAAAGATAGAAAATTTGATGGCATGATCATTACAGGTGCACCGTTAGACTACACAGCGTTTGAGGATGTCAGTTATTGGGATGAGATCTGCAAGATCATGGAATGGAGCAAGACCCATGTACACTGTACCCTTCACATGTGCTGGGGTGTGTATGCCGGACTTCATTATCATTACGGTATCAATAAGATTGATCTGCCGGAAAAACTTTCAGGTATTTACAAGCATTATGTGCTGAAGAAAAACTCACCGTTGTTCCGTGGCTTTGATGATGTATTTATGGCACCTCAGTCCCGGGCAATGACTGTTGCCAGAGAGGATATTGAGAAGATTCCTGAACTGGAACTTCTGGCATATTCCGATGAAGCAGGCGTTACTATGCTTAAGACAAAGGACAGCCGCCAGTTCTTTATGACATGTCATCCGGAGTATGACAGTGATACACTGGCAAAAGAGTATTACAGAGACCTGGACAAAGGAATGAATCCAAAGATTCCTGTTAATTATTTCCCGGATGATGATCCGGACAAAAAGCCGGTAGTAAACTGGAGATCTACAGGACAGTTATTTTTCAGCAACTGGCTTAACTACTATGTATATCAGAGTACACCGTATGATCTCCGGAAACTGGATGAAAAATAATGAAATGAATCGTAAAAAAAAGAAAGCCACCGGCACATAACCGGTGGCTTTTAGGTTTGATTGCTTTTAATTATTATTTATTTTCAATCTCAGCCATTTTCATAGCACGAACTTTGGTAGAAAGTCCAAAGAGGTTAATGAATCCTTCTGCATCATGATGGTCATACAGATCGCCTGTTGTGAAGGAAGCAAGGCTTTCATTGTAGAGAGAGTAAGGACTTGTCTCACCGGCTTTGATGATATTGCCCTTGTAGAGCTTGAATTTTACTTCGCCGGTTACATATTCCTGAGTCTTTTCTACGAATGCCTGAACTGCCTCGCGCAGAGGAGTGAACCATTTGCCTTCGTATACAATCTGAGCCATCTTGTTGCCCATAT
>JAXDTV010000033.1:0-7941 GCA_034089785.1 Eubacterium sp. | reverse complement strand
TGCATATTCTACGATGGATGCCTGTTTGGAAGATACACCAGACTTTTTGCTGGCAGATACTTTGCTTACCTTTACGGCTCTTTTTAAGGAATACTGCTCTTTAACAAACTCTTTTGCCACAAAAGCATAATCACTGTCTACCGAGATACAGATGAAATTACTCATCTCTTTCTGGATCTGCTCATAGCCACCTGCTCTGTCCAGGGCTTCTTTGGAAATTTTTTCTTTTTTAACGATCTCTTTTACAAAATCAAGAGTAATCTCTTTTTTCTTAATAACAAACTCTTCGCCTTCTGAGATAACCGAATAAATCGGTGCCGAAACAGTCGGAAGGGCCCTGACACGAAGTGAATCTGTCTGAATCTCAACACATTCTCTTCCTACCTTCTGAGCGAGTGCTTCTGCTTTCTTGTCTGTAGTAATATAGGATGCCTTTACATATCCTTTTACTTTACCGGATACAATATGTGCCCATCCTTTCTTGATACTGTAGATATGACATCCTGCATTCTTGATCAGTTTACCAACCTGCTTGGAATTCTCGGAAGGTTTTTTACGGACATTCAGATATGTGTCAACTTTATCTGCAATTCCCAGACGGCTGTAATTCAGGTTTAAAGCAACATGAGCAGGCTTACTCTCCTGAGGTGCGGAAGACGCTACCGGGATAGGAGCAGCTGTGGCAACAGCTGCCGGAGTAGCGGCACCTTCTACGGTTCCATTGGCCACTTTTGTGCAATAATCATCTAATACTACATTGGCTCCCTCCACCTGCTCTTCGGTTCCCAGCATGGCTGCACCAATCGGTACTACGACACCCAGGCCCAGCAAACATATCATACATAAAGCGATTATTCTGCTTCCTTTGTTCTTCATTTTTATCTCCAATCTTTAAGAATGTTTTCTTACTATTTTGTTACAGAAATATTACATTTGTTAAGGATTATAGCAACATTCTTGCAAATTGTCAACTAATTATACGAAAAAAGCCTGTTAAAGACTACCTTTGTAGAGTATTTTAAATAATAATGCAAACCAGGCCACCATTGGAATCATTCACCACTTTCTGTATGGTTTCCTGTAATTTTATCTGGCTTTCCTCGTTGAGCCGGTTCACTTTTGACTGGATTCCTTCCTCTACTAACTGTCTTATAGTCTTTCCGAAAATATTGGTATCAAAAATACCGTCAGGATTCATCTGGGACTGTTCCTGTATATACCGGATCAGGTCTTTGGCCTGTTCTTCACTGCCTACAATCGGGGCAATCTCTGTTTCTATGTCTGCCTGTATAAAGTGTAGGGAAGGACACACCGCCCGGATCTTCACACCGTATTTATTTCCATGGCGGATCAGTTCCGGCTCCTGAATGGTGATTTCTTCCTCAGATGGTGGCATAACCGCATAACCGGCTCCCTTTACCTGCTTGCAGGCTGTTCCAATGGCCTCAAACTGCTGTCGGTTTGCCGACAGATCCCGCAACATGGAGATCAGGTCGTATTCACCCTTTATATCCGCTTGAGCCAGATCGCTTAATATTTCATAATAATACTTATCTTCCATTGTTATAAGAAGACTGACAAAACCGTTTTCCAGCTGTTTTTCCTTAACAATCACTTCCTTAATATAAGGAGCATCCAGTTTCAATATATTTTCCCGGATCTCGCCAATCTTACTAAGCCCTTTGAGTACCCGTCTTACCTTCTCGATGAGATCACTTTTCATCCAGTGGTCACACTCCAGAAAATCGAACCACTTTGGCGTTTCGATATAAATTTTTGTAATAGGAAAATCATATAATATTTCTTCCATGAGGTTATCTGCATCGGACCGGTTCATATTTTTTATATTCATAGCCACCACATTTTTCTTATATCTTTCTTTTAATTCGGTGCAAAGGGCTTTTGTTTCCGGTGCCCCCGGTCTGGCCGTATTCAATAAAATAACAAAAGGCTTTCCGGCCATTTCACATTCTTCAACGATCCTGGCCTCAGCCTCTTCATAATCTTTTCTCTTCAGTTCTCCAAAAGTTCCATCCGTAGTTAACACAATACCGATATTAGCATGGTCATGAATGACTTTTCTGGTTCCTATGGCTGCCGCCTTGGAAAATTCCATTTCCTCTTCCGACCAGGGTGTCCGCACCATCCGCTCCTCCAGATCCAGACTTCCTACTGCTCCCGGCACCATAAATCCAACACAGTCTATAAGCCGGATTCGTCCTGTTTCTTTGTTAGGAAACTGTATTTTAGCCGCCTGCTTTGGCACAAATTTCGGCTCTGTGGTCATTACCAGACGGCCACTGGCTGACTGAGGCAGCTCATCCCTGGTTCTCTGCTTTTCATCCGGATCATCCATTTCCGGTAGCACAACCAACTCCATAAATCTTTTTATAAAGGTAGATTTGCCTGTTCGAACCGGCCCTACCACGCCAAAAAACAAATCCCCTCCCGTACGCTTGCCAATATCCTGATATACATTATATTTGTCCATATCCATCCTCACTTTGGTCTTTTTCCATACCAGTATATGAGGGATCAATAGATATTAGAACTTTCGGTTTTTTCCAGAATTTCTTCTAATTCCATCCGTATCATACGAAAAATTTCAATCAGCCTTGGGTTAAAAACACCACACTCCCCCTCAAGAATCATATTAAAAGCTTCCTCTTTATCATAAGCCGGTTTGTAAATGCGTTCGCTGACCAGTGCATCATAGGCATCTGCCAATCCTACTATCTGGGCACCAATGGGAATTTCATTTCCTTTTAATCCAAAGGGATAGCCGGAGCCGTCAAATCTTTCATGGTGGAACATGCATATTTCACGGCAGCAGCAGAACAACTCATAATCCGGATCTGTCTCATCCATATCCCGCAGCATATTTTCAAAAATATGCTTGCCCTTTAGTGTATGGTTTTTCATCACCATAAATTCATCATTGGTAAGTCGGCCCGGTTTGTTGAGAATTTTATCTGAGATAGATATTTTCCCAATATCGTGTGTGGGAGAAGCCAGAACAATATGTTCACACTTCTTTTCGTCCAGCTCATATTCAGGGCAGAACTGTCTGACTTTCTCTAACATGATCTCTGTAAATTTTTTTATCTGTTCACAGTGATTTTCCGCCGCATAATTCCGGCTTTCAATCAGAGAACACATATATACAATCAACTTTCCTCTTGCTCCGCTCATTTTTTCCCCTCCTGACTTTTATCTTGAAACATGTTCAATGGTGTTGTCTTTTTTCACAAATGTAACATTTCTGTAACACTCTGTTATTTTCATAAGATCTGAATTCATGTATACATAAGTTCCCGGATAAACCATTTCTCTGACCACAATCTTAGCCTCTCTTTGTTTGGTCATGTAATGCATCATTTTTTCACGCTCGGCCTTTAATTCCTTGCGTTTGTTTTTCTGTGTATAAATAGCCTTGGTTAGGCGTTCACATACGGAAGTTGTTTTTTCATCCCGCTCCGGCAGAGCCATAAATTTATTGAGAGACCGCTCACAAACTGCCAGTTCTGTCTCAACTTTCTCAATCTGCTTTACCAGTTCCTGATACCGCTGAAGATCTTCTCTGTCAATTCCCACTTCCACTACCGTTTTGATCTCAGCCACATTTCCCAGAGCAAAACATTCAATTCCTAACTTAGCCTGGGTATATCCACCGAGGATCACACCTTTCTTTCCGGCAACTTCCAGTTTGCCGCCAGCCCGTATATCACAACTTAACAGATAACTTGCCTCTACATTTTCTCCTGCCACGATCTTGGCAGATTCAAAGAAGCGGCCAACCACAGAACCTGATGCACAGATTTCTGCCGTTCCCTGTCCCTGGCATCCCTTTCGGATGATGATATCTTTTCCGGCATAGATCTTACATCCTTCGCAGCCGCCATCAATGGCCACACTGCCTGTAGCGGTAACACTAAATCCGGCTGTCACATTTCCCATAATGTTTAAATCACCGTTAAAATTAATGTTTCCGGTAGAATTGTCCACATCTCCATTTACCACATAGAGATTTTTGATATTCAGTTCATGACTGGATTCGTCCAGTTCTATAATACCATCCCGCATGGCATAATATTTCTTTTTATCCTCTGATACAATAAATCCCGTTCCGTGAAGAGGCGGCTGATCATTTCCCCTGACTGGATTGATGAGATTTCCTTTCACATCAAAACCGAAAAAGCCCTGACTGGCCGGGCGATACTCTGCGATCAGCTTATTTTTCTCTACCGATTCAAACAGCTGCATATTCTTGTAGTCTACAGAGCCGTCTTCCCGAACTTTCGGTTTGCTATGGACTTCTTTTTGGAAATAATAATCATAATGACCATCTTCCCCGTTCACCGCCTGCTTTCCTTCTGCCACCACCACCGGCTTGTCAAACACATGATTTGCCAGCATATTGTGAATCACTTTTCTGTTTACGCCCTGCCGTATATCATGGTGTTTCAAAATACGCATCATATCCGGCACCGTAAAACGCTCCAGTGTCTCTTTCAAAGTGTCTTTTACAGAAGAAAAATCTACCGTCACACTCATCTGGTCCTCTGCCACCGACACACAGGAATCCAACAAAAAATCATCAGAAACCTGTTCTTCCTGTTGTTCCTCTTCTTCCGGAAGTTCCAGAGCCGTTTCCCGTAAAAGTCGCTGAAATTCATCTGTCATGACAGCACCTTTTTCCAGTATCTGCTGGCGCATCTCTTTCATCTGTTCCGGCTCATAGTAGATTTTTGCATACAAGCTCACATCAATCCCGGCGATCAATCCCTTCTGGATCTCCTGCATCTGTCTGGGCGTAAAATCAGGGTTTAAGTAAGCACTTATATCCAGATGATTTTCAAGACCGTGTCTCAGCTCACGCATCTGCATCCAGTTATAATCCCGTCTGGCGTATTTTGTAACCTCTACACCGGATACAAGTCCCTTGATGATCTGCTCCAGCTGAGCTCCATGAAATTCCCGGTACAAAAACGGTGCCAGATTCACTCCCAGTTCAAAAGCAACATTCATCTGGTGAAGCTGGCCTCCATTGTATCCTTTCTCCAGATATTCTGAAAGGTCATGTCCCAGAGACTTTCCCTTGGCTACTTCCAGCAATGCCTTGCCGGAGTATCCCTTGTCTGCATAAGGAACCAGATCGATCTTGTCCTCCAATCCTTTGCGGATGGCTCTCATGATAGAATATGGGTACTTTTTATCTGCAAATTTTGACACATCCACCTTCTCTTCCAGTCCGCGGCGGATTTCTCTCATCTGTACCCAGTCATAGTCCAGTGAATTGTATCTTGTAACATCCAGTTTTCGTTCCAGTCCCTTACGGATTTCCTTCATCTGGGCCGGGAGAAAATGCACATCCTTATACAATGACACATCCAGTTTTTCTTTCATACCGAGAATGATTTCCTGACACTGTAACAGACTATACCCCTCGTCCTTTAGTTTCTTCAGATCTACGCCATTTTCCATGGCTTCTCTGATCGTCTCCATCTGAATCCAGTTCATATCCGGATCCAGATATTTTTCTACATCCAATCCCTTTTCAAGGCCTATGCGGATCTGCTCTAACTGTAATACATCAAAAGAAAGACGGCGATATCTTTCAATATCGCCGCCTGCTTTTTGACATAGTACTAGCTCGTTTTCATAATTTTTCCTGCTAATTTCGGAATCAATTCGATTTAAATCCTTCATAAATCATCCCCCTATGTCTTCGTTTCTTATCTTATTTTTTTATGTTTGCATTATCTTTCAAAAATTCCATAACTTTTGTAATAAGATAATAAGTTTTGTTCATCTGATCGTATGTCATGGCTGCATCCGTACCAAAGTTTGTCTCATACTGCTTTTTGCCTGTCTCGTAATCTGTGTTAGACTGCTCTTTCACAAATGCCTTAACCGCATCATCTGTCACTTTAATGCCTTCCTTGGCAGCAATCGCCTCACATACAAGCTGCTGTTTTGCATAACTCTCTGCTGCTAACGAAAGCTGCTGCTCATACTGTTCTTTCGTCATCCCCTGACCTGCAAGAATTGTCTCAAAATCAGCAGATTCGCCGTAATAACTCTTGATCTGCGCTTTTGTCAGCTGATCATAATACTTTCTGTAAGCTTCTTTCAAAGTATCCGGAAGTTTCTTTACCGTAGCACTCTGCATAACAGTGCCAAGAGCGGTAGAACCAGCATTAGAAATCTTATCTTTCTTTAACTTTTCAAGAGTTTTTTCCTTATATTCGCTTACAGTTTTGTATCCATCATCTGAATATTTTTTAACAAAAGCATCATTGAACTTTCTCTTGGATGTCTTAACAATGTAGTTGATCTTAACAGTAAATACAACATCTTTACCGGAAAGTTTTGCGTTCGGAGTGTAGTTGTCAGGGAACTTTAATTTCAGATCTTTGGTCTGGCCGACTTTCATGCCGATCATCCCCTCATCAAACCCATCGATGAAACCGGAATTTCCGGCTACTACTTCATATCCCTGGGCTGAACCACCATCAAATTCCTTGCCATCAACTTTACCTGTAAAGTCAATGTTGATAGAAGTTCCGGATGCTACTGTACCACTCTTGATCTTTGTCTCTTTTACATGGTTGCTGAGAAATGTATCAATCTCAGACTGAAGCTCAGAGTCAGATACTGTACAGTCTACATCCACACCTTTGTATGTGCCAAGTGTAATACAATCATCTACATTATAATCCTCAATGACAACCGGACCCGATGCGTTCTGGGTAACTGCTGTACCGGATGCAGAATCATTTCCTGTAATCTTCGCCTTAAATTCACTCCATGAACAACCGGTCAAAACAGCTGTCATGATAAACAATAATGCAACTATTGTGTATTGCTTCTTCACTTTATATTTCCTCCTTGTGCTATATGCATAATCTTTCTTGATTATAGCACGACTGCGAAAAAAAAGAAAGAAAAAATTCGCATCTAAGCCTCTTCTACGGCAGATTTCATACTTTGGACATACTTTTTCACATGGGATGGTGCTTTTTTACCATGTTCCGCCACAATTTTCACGATGGCACTGCCTACGATGGCTCCGTCGGAAACAGCCGCCATTTTTTTTGCCTGCTCCGGTGTGGAGATTCCAAATCCTATGGCACATGGAATCTCTTTGACGGATTTTACATCCCGGATCAAAGAGGCAATGTCTGTACTGATTTCGGAACGCATACCCGTTACTCCCAGAGAACTTACGCAGTACACAAATCCTTCTGCCTCTGCTGCGATCATTTTTACTCTCTCTGAACTGGTTGGCGCGATCATAGAGACCACCTCAAGATCCTGCTCATGAAAGATCTCAAGAATCTCATGTTTTTCTTCAAACGGCACATCCGGCACGATGACGCCGGCTGCTCCGCATTCTTTGGCTCGTCTGGCAAACTTTTCCGTTCCATATACATAGATTGGATTTATGTAAGTCATGAAAACAACCGGAACATAAAGTTTATCTTTAATAGGAAGTACCATATCAAAAATATGGTCCGTTGTAGTGCCTGCCTCCAAGGCCCGCAGGTCCGCTTCCTGGATCACCGGTCCCTCTGCCACAGGATCTGAAAACGGGATACCAATCTCGATCAGATCCGCTCCTCCTTCCTGCATGGCGAATAAAATCTCTTTGGTCGTGTCCAGATCCGGATCACCGGCTGTTACAAATGGAATAAACGCTTTTTTATTGTTAAATGCATCACTAATCTTATTCATGAATATCAATCCCCCTGTATCTTGCAATGGCTGCTACATCTTTGTCTCCACGGCCGGAAACATTCACTACGATAATTTTATCTTTTTCCATGGTTGGTGCCAGTTTTTTCGCATAAGCCAGCGCATGAGAACTTTCAATGGCCGGGATGATTCCCTCGATCCTTGAGAGATACTCAAAAGCATCCACGGCCTCATCATCTGTAA
>JAXDTV010000001.1:0-2152 GCA_034089785.1 Eubacterium sp. | reverse complement strand
GCGAAGAAGCTGGATCTGTTCGCCAGTGAAGATGATCTTCAGGAAACAATCAACTTCTGGAAACATTATCAAAGAGTGCAGTAGTACGGAGGTGGCAGTGGAATATCTAAGGCAAATTACAGAAGATAATTTTATGGAAGCCAAAAACATATTAGATGTGGCAAGAATATTTGAATGTCTATTTTCACTACCAGATTATAATAAATATCCAGAGTTTATTAATATCTTTTTGGTTTTGGTAACAGGTTACAATAAGGAAAAATAAGAAGGTTACAAGATGCAAGTAATTGAAGAACTTTTATATCAAAAAACTACACAAGGACTAGATTGGTTTTTTAGTGTATGGTGGTATTGGCTACCTGCCGGACTAGGATTTCTGTTTCGCTTTGGCTTATTAAAATACAAAATATGGGATTCCGAAATGTGCGTTAAGGCAATTCTTAAAGATATAGGGATTGTTTTCGGTTTGACAATACTGTGGAGCAGTATGAATTCAGCGGGGTTAGATGATAATGCAGCAGTAATGCTTATTATATTAACTTTTGTCTACATTTTTTATGGATTGGCAGAAAGCTGTGAAGACACAGGCGGTACGACAGAAAGTTTACTGCTAATTATAAAAAGCGTTTTTGTTACCATGTTATCATTTCAGACAATATGGGGAACTCTTTTTGGAGCTGTTCTTACATGTGTTCTAGCTGTGCTTACCTATAATTTCTGGTTTGTCGTAGAGAAAAAAACGGACTTATTTGAGATAATCTTTTTATGTATCGAAGCTGTAGGATTGTCAATCTATGGAGAATTTCATGACATACAGGGAATAGGTGTTTTGTTGTTTGTCTTTTATGAAGAAACAGCATTTTTTGTGTTTAATTATTTGGTTAAAGAAGGTGCCGCAAAGTATTTTGGAGAGACAGAGGATTATTAATTTGTAAAGGAGGACAGATGCCCAAACTTATCTTACGTTGCAACTATCTCAAGAATGCCCCTCCTTCACATCTTGCCAATTACATGAATTATATCAGCACCCGTGAAGGTGTGGAGAAGATAGATAACACCTTCGGTTTGCTTCCGGCTACGGTCAAGCAAAAGGAACTGATAGCAGACATCCTGTCAAAGATAGAGGATGCAGACCGCATGCATGAGTATTTGATTATCTCTAGAGGCCAACAAGGGAGAATGCGACAGAGTTTATCACGCAGGCATTGGAAAACAATCTGGATATTATTGCCAAGAAGAAAAATTACATAGATTACCTTGCAAACAGACCAAGAGTAGAACGAATCGGTACTCATGGTCTGTTTTCTAATGAGGGGAATCTGTTGTACTGTTCCGAGTGGCAGAGGAGGTGGCAAATCATCCGGGAGTGATATGGACCAATGTCATCAGCCTGCGGAGAGAGGATGCAGAAAGACTTGGATATGACAGTGCCGCACAGTGGCAGGCATTGCTGCGGAGCAGGGAAATGCCTATGCAATGGCAGACATGGGTAAGATGTATGCACAGGGCATCTTTGTGGAAGCAGACCAGACAAAAGCACAGGAATGGTATGAAAAGGCATTAAAGGCAATGCTAGTAGTGGAAGGCAGAAAAGAAAACACTTATCTGGAATACCGCATCGGCAAAATGTATCAGTATGGATTGGGAACTGAGGAAAATCTGTCAGAGGCAGCTAAGTGGTTTTCCATAGCATCAGGTAAGGAACATAAATACGCACTTTATTCCCTTGGCATGCTGTATCTGCATGGTAAAGGTGTGGAGCAGGACGAGAGAAAAGCCTGTCAGTTATTCCAGCGTTCCCATAAAAAGGGTAACCCTTATGCATCCTTTGAATTGGGAAAATTGTATGAGGCCGGAAAAGGAACGGAAAGAAATATGGAACTGGCAGAGAAGTGCTACCGGGTAGCGTTTCTTGGTTTCTTAAATCTGGAAAAGAAGTCAAGGGATGATACCTTATGGTACCGTATCGGAACCATGTACCTGTTGTGGTCAAGCTTTTTTGTAACACTTTGTTCGATAAATACCTACCTGTAACGAGCCTCCATTGGTGTTAAATAATTATTGTATGAATGAGGGCGAACATAGTTATACCAATTTATGTATTTCATAGTTAGTTCATCCATCATCTCTACATTTGAAAATGAAGTTATGT
>JAXDTV010000003.1:0-5833 GCA_034089785.1 Eubacterium sp. | reverse complement strand
TCATTTTGAAAGGTTGTCTGATCAACTACAACAAGAAAAACTAATTGTTTTTGTTATCGTAACTATAATTAAAAAAATCCCACTCTGGTGATTTATCAGAGTGGGATTTTTGGGTTCTAAAGATTTAATTTACAGTACGATGGTTGTCAGCGAACTGGCAGAAAGTTCAATTTCAAATCCATCTGCACTGACAGGAATAGTGCTGTAAGCCGGTTTAATGCGTTCTACTTCTTTGGTATTTACATTTGGTGTATGAACCCATTTTGCGTCACCAGTCAGAGTGATAACATCTGCCTTGGAAGAAGCGCTGATCTGATCCAGATTGATCTGTACTTTCTTGGCAAAAGCATCGGTGTTGACCAGTTTGATATAAGTATGTTTTTCATCTCTTGTAACAGAGTGGAATACATCACGGTTATAACTTTCCAACTTGCAGTCCAAAACGGCTTGTTCTTTTGTTCCATCAAAGTAGTGACAGTGAATCTGTGTGTCTCCGAACACTACCTGAATGGTGTAATTGCCAGGTGCTACCGGTTTATCGTAGCAGGCTCTTAAGTTGCCGGCAAATACGCTGGAAGAATAGTCTCCCATGGTGTAACCTTCTTTTCCGTCTTTGATAACTTTCAATCCGGTTCCGTTGCTGCCACAGCCTACACAGTACTCATGAAGTGAGATCTTCTCAGGAACAAATTCGGTATCTGTTACGCCAGTCAGACCGGCACCAACATAAATTTCAGCGTCGTCTGTCTGTTTCTCTACTTCCAGTTCTACGGTATAATCTTTCAGTTCCGGACGGTTCAGATAATAACCGTGGCGGCCGGATTCAGAACAGGAGATTGCCAGGCCGGTACCGGTCTGGGTCGCTTTGGCCTGCTCCATGCCTACTTCTAAAAGAGAAGCATCCAGTGGTTTTGTGAAATCCTGCTGGAACAGAATGTTTCCGTCTTTATTGGATGTAACCGTCAGTTTTTTGAAAGTTACTTCGCCGTTTGACATAGTGACAGTCAGACCACCCTGAGGTACCATGTCGATTTTTTTGCCGTCTACATAGGTCTTGTAACTGGTCTGCAATAATTTCTTACCAATGTATTTGGCAAAAATCTGCTGAACATAATAGTTTGGTGTTTTCCAGACAGATTCGTTATCAAACCAGATAGCATCCGGTGTCCAGCGGTACTGTCCGTCTCCAACTACTTTGTTGAATAAAGGAGCGGTAGCTGCCAGGCGTACGACATCGGAGTTTTTCTCGAAACCTGTCATAACAGCAGCCTCGGCTACGGCACCGGCCAGTGTATTTTTGTCGCTGGATGCGTATTCACCTACGAATACTTTGGATACCTGGTTTTCTACCAGAGATCCGTTCTCATATGGGCGGTAGTAGTAATTGTAACGGTCTGCGTTTTCTAACAGATATTCATTGTCACGGTAGTAATGCTCATCGGCAATAGTAGCCAGGTAGTTTTTCTCGTTTGGATACCATGTAACATCTTTTTCAAAACTCTTTGTTCCGTCAGTAAATGCTACCTTGGCACCGCCTTCTTTGTATCCGGCCAGGAATTTCCATCCCTGCTGGTAAGCATCGTCATCGGCCTGGGCACCAACGGTAGAGATGATGGTCAGGTCATATCCCGGATAGTTTTTCTCCATATGAACATCAATGGCGTGTTTGAATTCTTCAAAACTTGCGAAAAATTCTTCGCCCCAGTTTTCGTTTCCGACACCCAGATAGTGGAGACCGAATGGCTCTTCGTGTCCCATATCACGGCGGAGAGCGGCCCATTCATTGGTAAAGTCAGTGCTGATGGCAAAGTCGATCAAATCGGTAAAGTTCTTGATGTATTTTTCCTGCAGTTTGCCGCCGGCCGGGTTGGCGTAGTCGGAACGAGCCTGACAGAGAACACCACAGGCCATAACAGGAAGTGGTTCTGCCTTTAAGTCTTCCGCTAACTGGAAGTATTCCATGTAGCCAAGTCCCAGTGTCATGACATAACCCCATACATTGAAGTTTTCCTTACGGGTTTCTACCGGACCGACAGAATCTTTCCAGTCATATACATTGTCCCAGATGTAAGATCCTTCGGAAATACATCCGCCAGGGAAACGAAGGAAAGTTGGGTGAAGGTCTACCAGAGTCTCTACCAGATCTCGGCGGAGACGGTAGTTGTCGTTTCGCTGGAAATTGGTGTGGGCGCTGTCGGAAGAAGATTCTTCTTTGGCACCCCATACATTGCCGGGCATCAAAGAAACCATATCGATGGATACTTCGCCCTGCATATGAAGTCCTAACTGACCCATAGCGCTGTTGGCGGCGATCAGTTTGGCACCGGTATATTTTTTCCATGTATTTCCACCTTCAATGGAAATGGTAATGGAATTACTGATCTGTTTATCGTTAGCATCCAGAAGGGCTACTTCAATGGAAGTTTCCTTTTCTGCCTTTGCCCAGATGGAGAAATGGTAGGATTCTTTCTCCTCAATCTTCATGGAACATTCCATGTTGTTGTCACAGAAACCATGGTTGTACAGATAAGCACCTTCTGCCACGGTTACATAGGTTGGATTGGCATCCGGGTCGGTAAGACCGAAATGTTCATTCAGACCACCGGTCTGTTTTACGGTTACCTTGTCAAGATCACCGAACCAGAAGCGGAGAGGATTGTGGTTACGGCCGGAAGAAGTGCCGTTTTCGCCACTTCTTGGATCGTATACTTCAAAGTTAAACTCTTCAAAAGAGCGGTTCTGTACTAACTCGGCATAGATACCGCCATCTGCTGCGTTGTTGATATCTTCATAGAAAAGACCAAACAAAGTCGGGCTGATGTCCAGCACTTCCTGATCTCCATGGATCGTAATCTCATAAGGAGAAACAGTCTCCGGCAGAACGGTAGCAGAAAATGTTTTTACAAGCTGGCTGTTTCCACAGGAAAGGGTAGCGGAGATCACGACGCCGGCTGCTTCTTTTCTGGCAGATACACTGCCGGTAGAAGAAACCAGATCACTGTGGTCACAACTCCATTTTACGGATACTTTTCCTTCCATAAGGGTAGAAGGCAGGACCAGATCAGAGGTAATGATCTTATTTGGTGCCGGCAGGAATTTGTCTCTTGCCAGGCGGAGGATCTCATCCTCTGAAAGGGATTCACACATCAGGCTGATGATTTCTTCTTCTGATAAAGCCGCTTTGTAGATACGGAAGTCAGATAAAGAACCACCAAAGTCTGAATCAGCATCAAACTGGGAATGGGCGATGAAGTTGTGGCTGTAATTTGCCGGATCATCCAAAGTTGCAAACCATTCTCTCAGTTTTTTATATGTACCACTGGAAGTCTGGCTGATAAAGCCGTCTCCCATTAATTCGCCGTTTAAATAAACTCTTGGACCGGCACTGCTGAGAGTACCGCCCTGTGTACCGGTAATGGACATGGCAACATGAACCCATTCGCCTTCAGGACAAGGTTTCACAGAAGCCGCTACCAGATCGCCGCCGTTGAAGCAGACGCCCCGTAAGAAACGGGTCAGGAACATGTAAGGGCCAGGAGCTGTCTGGCCAAAGTCAAAGATCCGCTCCCATACATTGTTTACTTTGTCACAGTGAACCCAGGTAGAGATGGTGATACCGGTCTGGTCGTTTACACCGGTCAAAAGATTTTCAGGCAGTTCCAGGTAGGAAGTGCCATATACACCACCTTCAAAATGAGCCGCTCTGCGTCCATGTACTTCTTTGATTTCCGGCAGAACTGTTCCTTTTGGCACAGCATCGAAATGATTGCCGGACTGGTCTGCAAAGGCAGATTCGGCATCGTCAAAGGGATACCATACTACCAGATTGCTGTCAAAACCATTTTCAGTCATAGTTATCCTCCTAATGTTTAATCTTCTTCAATGACATGAATTTCCAAATAGTCAAATTCAATTTGCTCAATAAAATTATCCTGATAAAAACGGGTTTTGTCAGAACGCTTGAACTCCGTAATGTTTTTCTCCAGCCAGATGGGCTTTTGCAGGTCAAAGGCCATGCAGAATTCGTGGAGACCGGCATACACCTTTCGGGTACGGTTTAAATCCGGATCACTGTTTTCATAAACCATGTCCTGGAGCAGATGGTTATCTTTAAAAATTTTTCCCCATATTCGAAACATACGGCACCTCATCTTTCATCAGAATATATCTCTTTGATTATAAAGAATTTGGAAGGAAAAGTAAACAATTATTTGACTTTGAAAATTTTTCTTTTATAATAAAAGGGAATAACTATGTAATAGGAGCATTAGTGATGATAGATGATATGTTACAAACTTCCTTTTTGAGAAGCGCCAGTCTGCCTCAGGATGCAGGCCATCTGTTTGCTGAAGAGGAAGAGCGGTTTCAGGAAATGATGATGATGTACAGTTGTGCCATCAAGGCGGTTAAGACAAAACTGCAGGTTCTAAACGATGAGTTATCTATGACCAGAAAGAGAAATCCCATTGAGTTTATTGAAACTCGGGTAAAACGGCCGGACAGCATTGCTACCAAGTTAAAGAAGAAGCATCTGCCGATTACCGTTGAATCAGTGCGCAGCAATCTGAACGATGTGGCAGGAGTGCGGGTTATCTGTGCTTTTCTGGATGATATATACAAAGTAGCAGATATGTTGACAGCTCAGGATGATGTAGAACTGATCAAGACAAAAGATTATATTAAAAAACCTAAAATGAATGGGTACCGCAGTCTTCATCTGATCATATCGGTGCCGGTTTATTTTTCGGACCACAAGGAGCAGATCCGTGTAGAGGTGCAGATCCGGACGATCGCCATGGATTTCTGGGCCAGCTTAGAGCATCAGGTTAAGTATAAAAAGAATGTCAAAGATGCCGAGAGCGTTATGTATGAACTCAGAGCCTGCGCCGATGTGATCAATCGCACAGACTGTCATATGCAGTCCATCCGGGACCGCATTGTAGAGATAGATTAGAAACAAAAGGAAAGGTAAGTTATGGCTAAGATTATTGATGGAAAAAAGATTTCAAAAGAAGTAAAAGATGAATGCAGAGAAAGGATTGCGAAGGAAGGGCTGGATCTGACTTTGGCAGTGGTCCAGGTAGGAAATGACCCGGCATCTTCTGTTTATGTTGGAAATAAGAAAAAGGCATGCGAGTATGTAGGGATCCAGTCACAGTCCTATGAACTCCCGGAAGAGACCACGCAGGAAGAATTGCTGGCACTGGTAGACCGGTTAAATGAGGATGAAAAAGTAAATGGAATCCTGGTCCAGCTTCCGCTGCCGTCTCATATGGATGAGGATGCAGTGATCAAGCGTATTTCACCGAAAAAAGATGTAGACGGATTCCATCCACAGAGCGTGGGTGCCCTCAGTATTGGCCAGCCGGGATTTGTGTCCTGTACGCCGGCCGGGATCATACAGCTTTTGAAACGAAGTGGTGTGGAAATGGACGGAAAAGAGTGCGTGATCGTCGGACGAAGCAATATTGTGGGAAAACCCATGGCACTTTTGATGCTCAGAGAGAATGCTACCGTGACGGTATGCCACAGCCACACAGCCAATCTGAAAGAAGTAACAAAGCGGGCTGACATTTTGATCGTAGCCATTGGAAAACCTTGCATGATCGATAAAGAGTATGTTAAGGAAGGGGCTGTTGTTATCGATGTGGGAATCCACAGAAAGGCAGACGGCAAACTGTGTGGTGATGTGGATTTTGAATCGGTTGAGCCGGTTGCATCTGCTATCACACCGGTTCCGGGCGGTGTTGGTCCTATGACCATTGCCATGCTCATGAACAATTGTGTAGAAGCGAAAGGAATTCAGGAAGCATGAAATTGTTTTTTGTGTCAC
>JAXDTV010000148.1:0-4432 GCA_034089785.1 Eubacterium sp. | reverse complement strand
TAAATCGGTTTACACTGATTACCCACACCACATCGCCAGACCTCAGCTGGTTTGCCAGTACATTCAGATTTGTGTTGTAATAAATTCGGTCACTGGCGATATGCTTACTCTGTAATACCGCCTTACTTGTGACATCATCCTGCATTGAAATAATTCCATAAAACATAATCAAAACCTCCCTGAAATATTTGATATCAGATTAGAAGCATGTCATGGGTATCAAAATGCACCTTTTTTATTCAAAGTTCCTATAACGCAGGAAAATAATGTGAAAGAAAAGTAAATCGTTATCGGCATTCAATAAACTCTATTTTAACTTCACTTTGCTTTTTCCATAAAAAGTACCCCAACGGCAGGCATTCCACAAAAAACATAAAAATATATACAAAGAACCTGCAACGAATAAATGGAACTTTTGCAGGCTGACAGCTGGCACAGTATGTAACCGTCTCACTTTGTCAGTCTGTGCCAGACACACAATGAATCACTTTCCTCAATAAGACTTCACGATACCAAATGTATCTTTAAATTTCTATAAATCCTTTTTCTTGTAGTACCTTTTATCAATCAGGTTACCTTTATCCTTATCGCCAATGGCATAGGTCTCTCGATATACCAGTTCCGAATCACCCACCCGTTCCATTGCTTCTGCATTGGTCATTTCTTCCACGACAGGCTTCTTCATACCACGGCTTGAGGAGTACAAGTTCATACCAGCTGGGTAATACTTCAGTCTCTCACCCTTAATAAACTGCTTGGATACCCCATCTACGGTTTTTTCCACTGTTTCTGGTTTCTTCTTGTCACTTTCAGTACTTTCATCTTCATACTCTATATCACTTAAATGTGCTTTAAAATATAACGCCAGACCATCACCATCAAAAACCTTATGGGTAGATGTAATACCATGCCCCCACAACCCAGCAATTGTTTCGTTCTCTATAAATGGTGCAGTATCATCAAAAATCAGCATGATGTGCAGATGCCACGAATTGCCATGTTGCTCCCCCTGTGGCTCAGCTACTGTAATGTACTTAAACAACTTCTGACCCGTTGTAAGATTATTCTGTTTTGCAAGATATCTCTTGAGTTTTCGTAAAAACTGCTTTGCATCCTGAAAGGCCTGTTTGCCATCTGTCATTACATCTTTGTAAGTAACCGTAAGCCACTTACACTTGGCAGGATCTGTGGCATTGCACAGTATTAAATCACCCAGTCTGTTAATACTCTTACGCGCACTTTTCGGAGACTGGTATCTATTTTCAGATTTCTTCT
Source organism: Eubacterium sp. (assembly GCA_034089785.1). Lineage (GTDB taxonomy): Bacteria > Bacillota > Clostridia > Lachnospirales > Lachnospiraceae > Eubacterium_F. Next base: position 3,157 of record JAXDTV010000148.1, on the reverse strand, counting down.
TTTGCTTTATCTCACCAGTCTTTTTGTCAAGATAAGTTTCTTTGGAAAGATTCTGAACAGGACACGATTTGTTATTTCCAGCCGTAAACTGTACAACTCGGGTATTTCCAGCTGTTTTTAATTTTACTTTGGTTGTTTCGCATAGTTTAACAGTATCTGAGTCAATCTTTTTTATACGCATAAAACGCACCTCTTTCGCAACAAAAATTTGTTTTGAAAAAAGTGCGTTTATATCGTACTATTCGAACTCAATATGAAGTTTTGTATTTGGATGTCCTTATGTGTACCCAAATGGCGAAATTTTCGTAAGAGTCTATAAATTAATCTCCCTGGGTTATATCACCTTCGGTGAGAGCCATTACGATTAATTTATAGACAAAAATAATTTACTTTGTTGGGTGTCCTTATGTGGAGACATAATAAATTTAATTAAGGTTTTGATTGTTAAGTTATATCATAAGATGAAAAACCAAATCTATTCAAAACAACTTGTAGATTTTGAAAGTCATCTTTATTTCTCTTCTTGCCAAAAACACCCTTCTTATCAAAAAGAACTTTTATCCTGTTTTTAGAATAAAATAAAAAATATGGTATCTTTGCTAAGGAGTCTCTTTCTGCAACACAATACGATTCCTCTTTTTTAATGTCATTTTCTATAGACCATTCATTCCTACATTCTTCAAATAATAATTCAAATCCATCTCTAAATAATATACCAACTTTCGTTATCTTTTGAATATCTTTATAACTATACTCTTTCATAAGCAATCTCCTAATTAGAATAATTTTTTATTCTTATTGGTACTTTTTCTAATCCAGTTCTTTTAGCTGCTAGCCATCTATGATGACCATTTACAATCTCATATCCACCATCAGCTAATTTTTGTACTTCAATCGGATTGGTTAATTTACCTGTTTGATTTATTTGCTTAATATATTTTGAAACCGCAGACTCACACGGACCAATCTTAGGATTAGAAAATTCATCTAACGGATTAGCATATAATTCATTTACATCTGCCTTTCTTTTTGTAATCCGCTCCCAAAAGCTTGCTTTTTGAAATTTACCAGTATTACTACCACTCTTACCAACAGCTCCTGAAACCGACTTCTTCCCAGCCAGTGCATCAAGATCTAAAAATCCGCCCTCATCCTTCAAAAGTGCTTTTCCGGTACTTTTCAGATTATCAATTCCATCTAACAGCTTTTTACCTAAACCTTGCTGTGATGAAACTGCATTCTTCCCTGCACCTGCCAAGCCCGCTTCCGCAGAAGTCCCAAGTGCCTTCTGGGCGGCTTTCGCCCCGGCCTTTTTCGCTGCAATCGCACCGGCTCCTTCTGCCGCTGCTCCGGCGATCTTGCGGACTGCCTTACTGCCGGCTTTTTTAAGAGCTGTACCTGCGGCATCCCCTGCCACATCCAGGATTCCGGTAGCCCCGGCTACCGCTGCCTCCTTGGCACTGATCTTCTTAACGCCCTTGCTGATTGCCTGGTTTGCAACATTCCCGGCGGCATTTTCGGCCACATTAATGGCGACTTTCTTCGCCACAGCCTTAGCTGTTGTCTTGGCTACTGTTTTCGCTCCGGTTTTTGCTGCCGTTCCTGCGGCAGATGCTGCCAGACCGGCTCCGCCTGTAGCGGCACCGACACCACCGATAATAGCTCCTTCTGCGGCACTTCCGGCAACCTTCTGCCAATTGATTCCCTTTGTAAAGCTCTTGTTTTTGATCGCCTGTGATGCATAGGAGAGTCCACCACTGACCAGTGCACCGATGGCTGCCCCTGCTACGATATGCAGGAAATGCCCGTCCGGATCATATCCCGTCACCGGCTGGTTATGGCAGTAGGTATACTTATTCAGGCTCAACGGGTCGGTATACTTACCGGAAGCAGTGTCCTCCGTCAGGAATCTTGCCGTCCTCGGATTATAGTAGCGGCTCTGCAGGTAATACAGCCCGCTTTCGGAATCCTGATAATAACCGGCATAACGGTAAGGGTTGGAAACCGTTTCCTTCTCTGTAATGGCATTGCCAAAGGCATCATAGTCGTATTCGTTCTTAACCTCTCCTGCCTGGTCAAGGACGCTGATGACATCGCCATGGTTGTTATATTGATAATATAACATATCACTGCCTGCCGTGGCAATCAGATTTGTGCCATGGATATTTGTTTTCGTCTGCCCTGCTGTCTGCTCAGTCAGGAGCTTCGTTCCGTCATAGGTAAATACGGCGGTGCTTCCGTTGACATTCTTGGAGGCACGCAAACCGCTTGCATAGTAGGTGTAGTCGGACTGGCTTCCGTCACTGCCGCTGATATGTGTCAGCTGGTTCAGCTCGTCATAGACATAGGTGTCTGTTTTTGTGGTTCCTGCTGCACTGTCCTTTGCCACGACCCTGGTCTGGTTACCGTTGGCATCGTACTCATAGTCAGTATGTACCGTTGTATCTGGCTTCTTTTCTATGGTTGCTGTCAGACGGTTCTGACTGTCGTAGATGTATTCGATTGCTGTTACGTCACTGCCATCCGTTACCCTTTGGCTTCTGCGGTTACCGGCTCTGTCGTATGTATAGCCGGTTACCCTGCCAGACGGCTCTGTCATGCTGACAAGCTGTTTGTCCCCGTTATAACGGTATGTCGTTATTCCCTTTGGCTCCTGCTTTTTGGTCAGCAGGCCTTCCGGATCGTAGTTATAATAATACTTCTTATTAGTCCCGTCAGGATTGGTGTTGATGATTCCTGTCAGAAGGTTTCTTCCGTCAAAGGTGTAGCTTGTCTTCATGCCGTTAGAATGGATCATTTTGATCTGGTTTCCGTTGGCATCATAGTCATACTGAGTATTCTGACCGTTATATTCTACCTTATTTTATCTCCAATTCCTTACAAATAATATTATAAAATCCAAAATCATCGATAGCCAAGCGATAATGTTTTATCTTTTCGATTTCTCCACCAAATGCTCTTGTAACATTACCATCTGGGAAATTGTCCTTTACTAACTTATTGAGCAGAGAAGAATTTTCTATTAACTCCAATCCAAATTTCCATGTACTTCTCTTAATAAGAAGTTCTTCTGCACAATCCATATAATCAAATTCTATGTAAGTAAACCCATAAACAGATTTAAACATAATATTTATTTTTTCGTTAGCATCAGTAA
>JAXDTV010000144.1:0-7268 GCA_034089785.1 Eubacterium sp. | reverse complement strand
ATATCTGAAACAATTTTTAATGATATTGGCGATTTCCTTCCTGGGTGAACTGATGCATCAGGTACTGCCACTGCCGGTACCTGCCAGTATTTATGGTATGGTGATCCTGTTTGTGGGTCTGATCACAGGAATGATCCAGCTTGACTGGGTAAAAGATGCGGGGAAATTTCTCATTGAGATCATGCCGGTCATGTTTATTCCGGCAGGAGTGGGTCTGATGTCTTCCTTTAGTGTGCTGCGGCCGGTGCTGGTGCCGGTTTGTGTGATCACGCTGGTGACTGTTATCACAGTAATGGTGGTAACAGGCCGGTGTTCACAGTGGATCATTCGGAGAGAAAAGAGAAAAGAGGGAAAAAACAAATGACAGTATTTTTGGAGGATTCGTTGTTTGCAGGTGTAACATTGAGCCTGCTTGCTTATTTATTAGGAGTCGTATTAAAGAAGAAATTTAAGTGTGCTATTTTTAATCCGCTGCTTATTTCTATTGTTATAACCATCGTGGTTCTGGTAACAGCCCATGTGGATTATGATGTGTACAACCAGGGGGCGTCTTATCTCAGCTGGTTTCTGACACCGGCTACGGTATGTCTGGCCATCCCTTTGTATGAGCAGTGGACACTGTTAAAAAGGAATATAAAGGCGGTACTGCTTGGAATCATAGCAGGGGTTCTTACCAGCCTTGGCACTGTGTGGGTGCTGGCTGAGATCATGGGACTGTCCCACAAAGAGTATGTAACCCTCTTGCCAAAGTCCATTACTACGGCGATCGGTATGGGCGTATCGGAGGAATTAGGCGGCTATGTAACGATCACAGTGGCGGTTATTGTGGTAACAGGTGTTCTTGGCAATATTTTTGGTGAGTTAATCTGTAAGATTTTTCGTATTACAGACCCGATTGCAAGGGGATTGTCCATTGGATCGGCTTCTCACGCCATCGGTACTGCCAAAGCAATGGAATTAGGAGAGATCGAGGGAGCAATGAGCAGTCTTGCCATTGCAGTAGCCGGGATTTTTACAGTGGCGGCATCTTCCCTTTTTTGCAATTTCTTATAGGAGAAACTGATTATATAGGAGGCAGATGAAATGAAATATAAATTAGCTGTATTTGATATGGATGGAACCATTCTGAATACATTGGAGGACTTGGCGGACAGCACCAACTATGCACTGAAAAAACACGGTCTGCCGGAGAGAACACTGGAAGAAGTCAGAAGTTTTGTTGGAAATGGCATCGGCAAGCTGATCGAAAGAGCCATTCCCCAGGGAAGTGACAGAAGTGTGTATGAACAAGTATTTGATACATTCAATAATTATTATAAAGACCATTGTGGTGACAAAACAAGGGCATACGATGGGATACAGGAACTGCTTACCAAGATACGAAACAGTGGAATGAAAACGGCTGTTGTGTCCAATAAAGCGGACTACGGTGTACAGGAACTTTGCAGGGAATACTTTCCGGGATTGTTCGATTACGCAGTAGGTGAGAAGGAAGGAATCCGGAGAAAGCCGTGTCCTGACAGTGTGAATGAAGTGCTTCGCCAGATGGGTGTGACCAAAGAAGAAGCAGTATACATCGGCGATTCGGATGTGGATTTTGAAACAAGCCGTAATGCACAAATGGATGTGATCATGGTAGGCTGGGGATTTCGAACAGAAAGTTTTTTGATGGAGTGTGGAGCACCTTTTGTGGTTCACAGCACTGAGGAGGTTTGGGAAAAATTAAAATAATGCATTTGTCCGATCTGCACATCGGAATAAAGTTAATGAATTATGATCTGAAAGAGGAACAGCAGTATGTGTTTGGCCAGATTATAGAGTATGCAGAGAAAGAAAAACCGGATGCGGTTTTGATCGCCGGTGACATTTATGATAAGTCTATTCCCGGGGTAGAGGCGGTGGAACTTCTGGACGAGTTTGTTACCCGTCTCCATGAGACCCTGCCGGAAGGACAGATCATGATGATCAGCGGCAACCATGACAGTCAGCAGAGGGTAGATTGTTACAGGGGACTTCTGAAAAAGCAAAACATCCATATGGTAGGAATGCCCCCCAGGACACCAGAAGAAAAAATAGAAAAAATAGTGATGAAAGATTCCTTTGGAGAGGTAAATTTTTATCTTTTACCTTTTGTAAAACCGGCTATGGTAAGGCGGGTTCTGGAATTGGAAGAAGAAAAAGAGAGACTGACTTATGAGCAGACACTGACAGCTCTTTTGCAGCGGGAAGAGATCGATACAAAAGAGCGAAATGTGCTGGTAAGTCATCAATTTTACCTGCCTTCAGGCAAAACACCAGAGGAGATTTCACGGATGGATTCAGAAATCTGTACAGCCGGAAACATAGATGCAATATCGGCAGATTGTCTGGATCCTTTTGATTATGTGGCACTGGGACATATCCACAAGCCGATGAAAGTAGGCAAAGACACCATTCGTTATTGCGGAACCCCGTATCCTTATTCCGTGGAAGAGGGCAGCCAGCAAAAAGGAATTATATTGGTGGAGTTAGGTGCCAAGGGAGAGGCGGTTACAACCAGAGTGCTTCCTTTGAATCCGTGGCACAGGGTAAGAGAGATCAAGGGAACTTTTGCCCGGATATGTGAGCAGGCCTGTGATGACTATGTCCGGGTGGTCCTGCAGGGCAAAGAGGAGGAAAGTAGTACGGAAGTGTCGGAAAAACTGCACCTGTCCTTCCCTCATCTGCTGGAGATCCGGCGGGAACAGACGAAGGAGAGAAGCAGCACGGACAGCCAGGATATGGAACCGGCCAGAGAACCGATGGAAATGTGCCGGCTGTTTTTAGGTGAAATTGATGAAGAAGAGGAAAGCATCCTGCAGGATGTGATCAACACGATAAAGGGGGTATAGGAATGAAACCAATCCGACTGACAATGCAGGCCTTTGGTTCTTATGGGAAGAAAACAGTCATTGATTTTACAAAGCCATCCCAGAATCTGTTTTTGATCACAGGAGACACCGGTGCCGGCAAGACTACGATTTTTGATGCGATGGTATTTGCGCTGTATGATGAGGCAAGTTCCGGGCAGAACAAAAAAGAAGGGGTTATTTTTCAGAGTCAGTATGCAGATCTTGATATAACGCCGGAAGTAACGCTGGAATTTGCAGAAAGTGGGGCAGAAGATGCACCCCATTATCATATACGGCGGGTGCCAAGACATGTGCGCAGGCTGAAAAGGGCGTCTAAAAACGGCAACACCACCAAGGAAGAAGCATCTCTGGTAGAACTGACGATGCCGGATGGCTCACTTTACCCGGCTAAAGAGACCAATGAAAAGATCGTGGAGATCGTGGGGCTTACCAAGGGACAGTTCCGGCAGATCGCCATGATCGCCCAGGGAGAATTTATGGAGGTCCTGCGGGCTAAATCCAGTGAAAAAAAAGAGATTTTCCGTAAACTTTTTAACACGGAGATCTACGATGATATATTAGATGAGTTAAAGCGGAGAAAAAATGCAAAGGAAAAAGAACTGGCTTTTTTGACCAAAGAAATCCAGATGGAAGTAAGCCGTGTGTGTGTCGGAGAGGATTTTGCAAAAAAAAGTGAGTACGACCAGTATGAAAGCCAGATCCAGAGTGGTAAAGCGGCCAATCTGGAAGAGTATCTTGCGGTGCTTTCACAGGTGTGTGCGTATGATATACAGCAGACCCAGAAAGAAAAAGAAGGACTGCTTCATCTGGAAGAAAAAAGAGATGAGGCCAGAGACCGGTGGCAGGAGGCAAAGACATTGTCTTCCTCCTTTGATATGCTGGAGGAAGCCCGGGAAAAATTGGCTTTTTACGAGAAGAAGGAAAAGGAAATCGAACAAAAGAAAAAAGATATAACACTGTTTGAGGTGGCTGGCGAACTGGCGGTCCCTTTTGAGGAGAAAGAAAAGGCAGCTGCCCAGTGGCAGCAAAGCAGGGAGTCCCTGAGGCAGCAAAAAGAGCTGGAACAGCAGCTGGAGAAACGCTGGAAAGAAGAGAGTGAAAAAAGAGGACAGGCGGCTGACCGGTTTCAGGCATGTCAGGATGAATGGGTCCGTATTTCCCAGTGGGCGAAGGAAGATATGGTCTTTTTTGAGCGAAAGGACCAGGCAAAGAAGCAGTGGGATCAGGCAGAAAAGATATGGAATGAAAAGCAGGAGTCTTACCGGAACAAACAGGAAAAACTGAGCCAGACGGAGGAGGATCTGCGGCAGCTCAAAGAGAGACTGGCAGAGAAGGGGGACATTGAAAAAGAACTTTTGGTGTGTCAGCAGACAAGGGAAGAGACAGAGCGTCTTGTGGAACAGTTTGATACATGGAAAGAGCAGAGGAGCCTGTGGGAAGAGACGGAAAAAGAATGGGAGGCAGCCAAAGAGGCATACCGGCAGGCTCAGGCAGAGTATGAAACCGTAAGGCAGGAATATGAAGTACGGCTGAAATATTTTATGGATCAAAGAGCCGGTGTACTGACAGAATTGGCGAAAAATCTGGAAGAAGGGGCACCCTGCCCTCTCTGTGGCGCTACCCATCACCCCCAGCCTTATGTGGCGCTGGACGGGGAGAAGGTTCCAAGTCAGAAAGAACTGAATGAATGGGAGCAAATGGCTGAGAAGAGCGGCAAGAACCGGGAAGAGAAGAGTTACCGGGCAGGAGAATTGTCCCTGGCATTTCAGCAGGGGGAAAGGGAACTTGCAAGACAGGAAACGATATTACAAAAACTGTATGAGCAGGTAACAGGATCGGTTTTTGAAAAAGAAACCATCGAACAGTCACTGGCAGACTGGCAGGATGTCATGGAGGTTCGTTGGAAGTCTCTGACAGACGAAAAAACGCAGTGTCAGTTGTGGCAGAAACAGTGCCGGGAGAGGGAGCAGGAAAAGGAAAAACTCTCAAAAGAACTGGCAGAAGAACTGGAAGAACAGCTGCAGGCCGGAAGAGCTAGGGAAAAGGCGACCGCTTTTTATGAAAGCATAACGGCCGCCACCCATTTTGCCACAGCGGAGGAAGCAACGGAAAAAGAGGCCTCTGCCAACCGAGAGAAAGAAGAGGCAAAAGAGTGTCTTTCACAGGTAGAAAAAGAATGTGAGACGCTTCGTTCAAAACAGGATGCCTGCACTGCCGTACAAAAGCATCTGGAGGAAGTGATCCCGGAGCAGGAGAAGCAGTGCCGGGAGAGAGAAAAAGCCTGGGAACAGGCAAAAGCCAAGTGGCAGTGGACGGAAGTTTCCTGGCAGGAAATACGAGAGGCTTATACGGAAGATCAGTACAAGCAGTGGCAGGCAGAGGTAGAGACATATAAACAGTATCTGCAAAAATATGAAACCCAGCTGGAAAGTGCCGAGAGAGCCGTTTCAGGGAAGAGGCGTCCGGATCTGACTGAACTGACCGAGAAAAAAGAGCAGTCGGAACAGCTTGTAAAAGATCAGTCCCAGCAGTACAACCGGCAGAAAAACAAAGAAGTGGAAAACAAACGGGTTTTAGAGGAACTTACCAAGAAACTTTCATCCAGAACCCAGATGATACGGCATCATGGAAAGGTACTGAGGCTGTATGAGGCATTGTCCGGCAAGGTTACCAATGGCCGGATGGATCTGGAAACATATGTCCAGCGGTATTATATGAAGCAGGTGCTGCAGGCTGCAAATAAACGCTTTTATCATATGTCCGCAGGCCAGTTTGAACTACGGATCATGGATCTTGCACAGGCTGCCAAAGGCAGTAACCGGGGACTGGATCTGATGGTACATTCCTTTGTGACCGGATCCAGCAGAGAAGTGAGGACCCTCTCCGGAGGAGAATCCTTTATGGCAGCTTTGTCTCTGGCACTGGGAATGGCAGACTGCATCCAGGCACAGTCCAGTGCCCTGAACCTGGATATGATGTTTATAGACGAAGGATTCGGCTCCTTGGATGATTACGCCCGGAGCCAGGCCGTTAAAGTGCTGAAGAACATGTCCGAAGGCACCAAACTCATCGGAATCATATCCCATGTAACGGAACTAAAACAGGAAATAGATGATAAACTGGTGGTAACAAAGACAGACCGGGGCAGTAAAGTACGCTGGGAGTTGGGCTAGACCGAAGTTTCTCATTCGGTCCGGTCCTGAACAAAGACATGTAGGAAAATAATCATAGCAGCCCCTTTGGCCCAGGACCCGTTGGCTGGAGAGTATTCCGTTTATCTGTCTGAAAAAATTTAGCATGAAGTGAGTACAAACGCGTGGGTATCAGATCTGCGTAGTTGGCAGATCGATACCCCTACGCAGTTTGTCGTAGCGCAAGCGCTCACGGAATGTAAATTTTTTCAGACAAATAACGGAAAACCTCCCCACCAACTTGTTGTAATTCCTCCCCGCCTGTGCTAATATAAAAGTGTATGCATAAACACAAGCAGTGCAAGGAGGAACTTTGAAAAAAATAAATCCAAAGTATAATCGATATATTTATCTTGGCATAACACTGTTAGCGGTGTATGCCGGCGGAATGTTGATTCATTATGTATTTTCGGCTTTGTTTGGAAATCTAAACGGTTTCCGGGCTTTTTTTAGTGCGCTGAACAGTGCCCTGATGCCGGTGTACATAGGAATTATTATTGCCTATTTGTTAAGCCCGGTGGTAAACAAAATGGATCAGTATCTGTTTATACCATTGATGGAACGGATCATCCGGAAAAAGAAGAAAAAAATACCGGCGATAGCACGAGGACTGTCTGTATTTTGTTCCTTGGTGCTCGCCATTGTTCTCTTGGTGGCGTTGTTTTGGATGGTTATTCCGGAAGTGGTCAACAGTATATCCAGCCTGGCTCAGAATATGCCTCAGTATTACAACAATCTGGTGGAGTGGGGAACAGGACTTTTTAAGAAAAATCCCCATTATGCCAAGGTGTTTACAGATGCGTCCAAGACGGTATTTCAGGGAGCGATGTCCTGGGTCCAGAACGATCTGCTTCCTACCAGTAACAAATTGTTAAGTGTTGTAACAGATGGGGTAGTAAATGCTGTCAGTTACATTGTGAATTGCTTTATCGGACTGATCGTTTCCATTTATCTTTTGGCGGGAAAAGAGAATTTTTGTGCCCAGATCAAAAAGATCATGTATGCGGTTTTGCCGGACCGTGCCGTGAGAGGCACTTTATCCGTACTGCGGGAGACCCACGGCGTGTTTGCCAAATTTATCAGTGGCAAGATCATAGATTCCCTGTTGGTAGGGATCCTTACCTTTATCATCATGAGTATAGCAGGAGTTCCCTACACACTGCTGATCAGTGTGGTCATTGGTGTT
>JAXDTV010000137.1:0-3762 GCA_034089785.1 Eubacterium sp. | reverse complement strand
CGAGTTCATCGAGATCTACAAAGCAGGACTTCCGATCCAGCGTGCAGCAATTGATTCGATGGCGTTATAAGAAAATACCCGAGATCAACGGCCAATAAGGAATATAGAAAAGAGTCGGGCGTGGTTATTGACCATGCCCGACTTCATGTTATTAAAAATAAGGTGAAATCATGAAAGTTTTTTTGGTAGAGGACGAGTACATCGTCCGAGAGGGAATAAAGAACAATATAGACTGGGAGAAAAACGGTTACGATTTTTGCGGAGAGGCTTCGGATGGAGAACTGGCGTTTCCGATGATCAGTGAAAAAAGACCGGATATTGTCATAACCGATATCCGCATGCCATTTATGGATGGCATTGAATTAAGCCGTATGATCAAAGAAGAGTATCCGGAGATCAAGATTATCATTCTCAGTGGACATGAGGAATTTGAATATGCCAAAGCAGCCATTCAGATCGGGGTAGAAGAATATCTTTTAAAACCCATCAATGGTGATGAATTATTACAGGTAGTAAACCGTGTGGCACAAAAGATCAAAGAAGAAAATGAATCAAGAGAAACACTGCAGGAGGGAGAAGGAGATGAGAACTTTGAGTATGCCAAAAGACAGCTTTTAAGCAGTCTTATTGATGACAATGCATCTCTCAGCGATGCCATGGAACAGGGAAAGAAGATACATCTGAACCTGATGGCGCAGTGTTACAACATTATGATGCTGAAACTGCAGAGAAAAAATAAGGAACAGGGCTTTTCCCAGCGGATCGTAGAATTATACAAGACCATGGAAGAGATCCTGGAAGAGCAGAATGGGCAAAGCATTGTGTTTGACCGGGCGCCGGAAGGAAAAGTAATTTTGTTCATGGGCAGCGGGGAAGAGGAAATCCGGCAGAACATGGATGCCTTCGCCAGCCGGTTCCGGGAGATCCTGCCGGAGTATGAGGATGTAACTTATTTTGGCAGTATCGGGATCCCGGTGATGAGGCTGCGGGAACTGGGTGAGTCCTATGATGCCGCCAGCCACGGATTTTCCTATCGTTTTCTTACGGAACCAAACCAGATTGTGGATAACAACACCGTGTTTGACCAGACAAGAGAGGAAAAGACTTTTTCTTGCAGCATTGGTTCTGTGGACATTCAGAATCTGGACAAACAGAAAATCGAAAGTTTCTTAAAAGGCGGAGAAATGGACGAGATCCAGTTTTTCGTGGAAGAGTATATGAAAAATACAGGAGATGCCGGCAAAAACTCCATGATCTTCAGACAGTATATCGTAATGGATATGTTTTTTGCCGCCAGCCATTTCCTTGCGCAGATCACCGATGGCAGAGAACAGCTGGGAGAGCCTTTTGAGTCTCCGGAGCAGATGCAGAAAATAGTCAGTGATCTGGAGGCAACAGTGACTTATATCAAAGATTTGTTTACCAGGGTCATGCAGGTAAGAGATGCCCAGACCACAGAACACAACAGCGACGTAGTGGAAAATGCGAAAAAATATATCAGTGAAAATTATCACGATGAAGAACTGACCCTGAATACCGTAGCGCATGAGGTAAATGTCAGCCCGAACCATCTCAGTGCCATGTTCAGCCAGAAGACTGGCCAGACCTTTGTAAAATATCTTACCGATGTGCGGATGCACCGGGCCAAAGAACTGTTAAAATGTACTTCCAAGCGGAGTAACGAGATCTGTGAAGAGGTAGGATATCGGGATCCTCACTATTTTTCTCACCTGTTTAAGAAAAATGTAGGATGTTCCCCGATGCAGTACCGTGAGCGGGGAGGAAAAGAGTGAAAAGAAAATTTTGTCAGATACTGGAGCGGTACAAAGACCTGTCCATGACCAGCAAGATCAGTCTGGCTTTTATCAGTATGCTGCTGCCCTTTGTGATCCTCATGGGATTCTGGTTTACCAATATGCTGAAGAACAATGAGTTTTACAGAAAGGCTTCCCAGAATACTTCCGTCATCAGTGAATTCAGTCTGGATTTTAAGAAAAATTACGACTACAAAATCTATCTGATTATTGTGGGAAATAAAAGTTACGAGAGTCAGAAGCCGGTGCTGGATATCAATAATGCCAGAGCCATTCTGGACAGTGTGAAGGCACTTACCCTGAGCCGGAACAGCCCGGACATTATCCACAATATGGAGAAAAACCTGGATCATCTGGAGCGGTATACAAAGGCCATACAGGCAAACATTGAATATGGAGGCCGTTATGATGAAAACGAGGAGTTGTGGGAGACAGGAGTACAGTCTATTACTTCTAATATCCAGCAGAATATGCTGGAACTTCTTTATTATGAAAACAAAGAAAGCACCCGGATTTACCAGAATGTGAACAAAAGGACCGTACAGATGATAGCAGGAAGTGTGTTTATCATCGTGATCCTGGTTATCGTGGCCATTGTTATGATCACCTATATACCAAGGACAATTTCCCGACCGGTAAGGGAACTGTGCAAAGTGACAGAACAGGCGGCAGAAGGAGATCTGACGGTGCGCTCCCACATTGCCCATGGTGCCGAACTGAAGGTACTGAGTGATTCCTTCAATGTAATGATTGAAAAAACCAGTAATTTGATCGACAGAGTAAAAGAAGAGCAGACGAAACTCCGGGAGGCAGAACTGGAGATCCTGCAGGTGCAGATCAACCCCCACTTCCTTTACAATACACTGGATACTATTGTGTGGCTGGCTGAGGCTGGCGATAATGAGCAGGTAGTCAATATGGTAGAAGTGTTGTCTGACTTTTTCCGGGCATCGTTAAACGGAGGAAAAGATATTGTGACACTGGAGGAAGAATACCGCCATGTCAGCAGTTATCTGCAGATCCAGCAGGTGCGTTATAAGGATATACTGGAGTATGAGATCAAACTGCCGGAAGAACTGGGGCAGGTGCAGATCCCGAAAATTACATTGCAGCCATTGGTGGAAAATGCGTTATACCACGGTATCAAGAATAAACGGGGAAAGGGACTGATCAGAGTCTATGCCTATGAAAAAGATGATCTGTGTGTGATCGCCGTAGAAGACAACGGCCGGGGCATGACACCGGAAAAACTGGCTGAAATAAAAGCAGGTCTTTTGCGGCAGCGGGAAGAGGAAAAAGAATCATATGGTCTGTATAATGTAAATGAAAGGATCCGGCTTAGATTTGGAAATCAGTACGGTCTTTCCTTTTACAGTGAAGATCATGCAGGTACAAAAGTGGAAATTTATCTTCCTGTTCGCCATGAAGCATAAAAAAACCAACCTGTTCGTAAAAAAACCAACTTATTTTTCACAGAATGTTAAAAAATAACAAAACAATCCCAAAAAAAAGTATTCTTTTTGGGGTTGTTTTTTGGTATGATATCACTATCAAATAAACGAACAAACTAAAGGAGGGTTTATTCATGAAGAAAAAGATTTTCAAAAAACTTTTAGCAGGAGCATTGACAGCAGTGATGGCATTTTCACTGACAGCCTGCGGCGGCGGGGATGCAGGTAGCAGCTCCAGCAGCGGATCAAAAACAAGTGATGCAGGAAGCAGTGATAAGACAATCACCGTAGGATTCTCACAGGTAGGAGCTGAGTCAGACTGGCGTACAGCAAATACAGAATCCATGAAATCCACTTTCTCTGAAGCAAACGGATACAAATTGATTTTTGACGATGCTCAGCAGAAACAGGAGAACCAGATCACAGCGATCCGTAACTTTATCCAGCAGGATGTTGACTACATCGTATTGGCACCTGTAACCGAGTCCGGATGGGAC
>JAXDTV010000104.1:0-11182 GCA_034089785.1 Eubacterium sp. | reverse complement strand
CCGGTGTGAAGGCCGGAACCACATTTATCAAGGCACAGACCTTTAACGGAACCATCGCCGGACCGATCGATATGATCCAGGTAACGGTGCAGGATGGTGTGAAGTCTGTTTCCCTGGATTCCCAGGTGAAAACAGTAGAAGAAGGATCTTCTATCATCATCAAACCGACCTTTAATCCAACGACGGCCTTTGACCAGTCCATGACATGGACAACATCCAATGCCGCTGTGGCAAAAGTGGAAAACTCCGGTGCTTCCAATGCCAAAGTGACCGGTGTAAAGGCAGGAACTGTTCTGATCACAGGTAAGTCCACAGACGGAGGATTTACCGTATCCTGTCTGGTAACGGTAACACCGAAAAAGGTGGCCAATGATACAAAGGTAACAGTAAAACCAAAAACAAAGTATCTTCAGTTGAAAAAGACCTTTTATATTAAAGCAACCGTAACCGGTTCTTCCAACAAAAAGGTAAAATGGAAGAGCAGCAAAAAATCTGTGGCAACAGTAAGTTCCAGCGGAAAAGTAAAAGGCAAAAAACTGGGAACTGCCTATATTACAGCCACAGCGAAAGACGGAAGTGGAGCGTATGCCCGCTGTAAAGTAAGAGTAGTCAGAAAAGTTAAGAAGTTAAAATTAAACAAATACACGGCAAAGGTATATGTAGGAAGTACATTGAAACTGAAATCCTATGTAACACCGAAGAATGCATCTGTAAAAAAAGTAAAGTGGTCTTCATCGGATAAGACACTGGCAACGGTAAGTTCCTCAGGCCGTGTGCTTGGTGTGGCACCGGGAATTGTTAAGATCACAGCCAAGACAACAGATGGTTCCAATAAGAAAGCAACCTGTATCCTGACGGTAAAAGAGCCAGTAGAAGCAACGGGAGTATCGGTAGAAAACGCTACCCTGACAGTTGCCAAGGGAAGAGCCGCTATGTCCGGTATTGCAGCAGAACCGGCAGGAGCAACCACAGGAATCAAGTATTATTCAGATAATCCGAGCGTGGCTACGGTAGACCGTCATGGCAAGATCCGGACCAAACAGGCCGGACAGGCAACGATTTACGGTGAAACAGCCAATGGAAAGATTGGATATTGTGAAGTACAGGTAGTGGATCTGAACCGCAAGGGAATGAACATCCGCCAGTATGATACGGAACAGCTGTATGTGAATGACATCAGTACTGGAGTTACCTGGTATTCAAAAAACAGCAGCATTGCATCCATTACATCCAGCGGACTGGTAACCGGCAGAAAGAAAGGAACCACTACGGTTTATGCGGTTGTCAACGGTGTGAAACTGGGATGCCGTGTGAAGGTCAGAAAGATAAAATAGGGGGATAAATTGCTAGAAAATTTACATGTAAAAAACTTTGCCATCATAGATGAAATTGATGTGGATTTTGGCCCGCACCTGAATATCCTTACGGGAGAGACAGGTGCCGGTAAATCCATTTTGATCGGTTCGGTAAACATTGTTCTGGGAGCCAGAGTTTCGCCGGAAATGATCGGAAGATATGGTGACAGTGCATTGGTAGAAGCTGTCTTTCATGTAGAAAGCCAGTCAGCCAGGGAAAAAATAAGGGACTGTGGCGTAGAACCGGAAGAAGGAGAGATTATTATTTCCAGACGCATAACGGGAAGCCGCAGTGTGAACAAAATAAACGGCGTGACGGTGCCGGTAAGTACGATCCGGGCCATTTCGGAATACCTTATCGATATCCACGGACAGCATGAACACCAGTCTCTGCTAGATGAAAAAAGACACCGTCAGATTGTAGATGATTTTGGCGGAAAAGAACTTAGAGAGCAGAAAGAAAAAGTTCATGACCTGTACAAACAGTACCGGCACACTTTACAGGAGTCCCAGTCAGGAGAACTGTCTGCAGAGGAGCAGGCAAGACGGAAGGACTACCTTATGTATGAGATCCGGGAGATTGAAGAGGCCTCCCTGACAGAGGAAGAGATGCTCACTATTGAAGAGGATTTCAGAAAAATGTCTAATGGAGAACATATTGTGGATCAGTTGTCGGAGGCTTACAGACACTGTAAGGAAGAGGCGGCAGACGCTATTGGGCGGGCGGTCCAGAATATGCAGAGTGTGTCTGAGTATGAAAAAGAACTTGGTTCTTATACAGATGAACTGATGCAGATCGAGAGTATGCTCAGTGATTTTAACCGGGAGATTTCCGGGTATATGTCGGATGTTACATTTGATCCGGGAGAACTGATGCAGCTACAGAACCGTCTGGACCAGATCCGGAGCCTCCAGACAAAGTACGGTGAGTCCTATGACGAAATTATGGAGCATGGGGAAAAAGCCCGTGACGAACTGGAAAAACTGGAGGAATACGAGGCATACCGGAGCAGTCTTTTGGAGACCTTAAAACAGCAGGAAGAAGATCTGAAAAAAGAGGCTGCAACCCTGACGGAACTTCGGAAAAAAAGTGCCGGTTCTCTGCAAAAAAAGATTACCGGAGCACTGATGGATCTGAACTTTGCCCATGTAGACTTTGAGGTTGAGATACGAAAGGCAGAGAGGATAACCGAGCAGGGGGCAGATGAAGTGGAATTTATGATTGCCACCAATCCGGGAGAGCCAAGAAAAAGTCTTCAGAAAGTGGCTTCCGGAGGAGAGTTGTCAAGAATTATGCTGGCCATCAAATCTGTGTTTGCAGACAAAGATGGAATCGAAAGTCTTATTTTTGATGAGATCGACACGGGTATCAGCGGAAGAACGGCCCAGAAAGTTTCGGAAAAGATGACAGCACTGGGTGCCAGCCATCAGATCCTCTGTATCACGCATTTACCGCAGATAGCAGCCATGGCAGATGAACATTTTGTCATTGAAAAAGTGGTAAAAAAAGACCGGTCTGTTACCGGGATCCGGCGGCTGACGGAGGATGAGATCGAAGATGAACTTGCCAGAATCCTTGGTGGTGTAGAGATCACGGATGCAGTCAGAGCCAGTGCCAGAGAGATGCGGCAGATGGCAGCCGGACTTAAAAAGTATAAAAATTCATAAAAACACCATACTAAACAGGAACTTAGATCCATTAAGTTCCTGTTTTTTAATGTGAATGTGGGATGGTGAAAGAATGAAAAAGAGACTGCAGAAACTATTTGCACTGCTGCTGGCACTGGATCTGTGTGTGCTGGGGATCGTGATCACGAAATATTATAAGGAATCTATACCGGAAGAACTTACCTGGCAGGGAGAAAGTCTGGAGGATATGGAACTGCCACCGTTTTGCTCGGTTGAGACAAAACACTCTGTGGTAAATGCCATGCAGACCAAAACAACCAGTACAAACGTGCCGGTAAAACTTTTTAACCTTTTAACCATTAAACATATAAAGCTGAAATGGGGAGCCGGCACCACGGTGGCACCGGTAGGAGAGCCCATTGGCATTTATGTAGAGACGAAGGGACTGTTGGTCCTGGATGTGGCAAAAGTGGAGGGAAAGGACGGCTTGTCCTATGCACCGGGGTATAACCGGTTTAAGACAGGGGATTATATTCTGCGCTGGAACGATGTAAAGATCAACACCATTGCAGCCCTGAACCAGCAGATACAAAATACAAAGGGGAAAAAGGTTCCGGTAACGATACGAAGAGGAAAAGAGGAAATGAAAGTGGCAGTTACACCGGTGATGGCTGAAGATGGCACATACAAGATCGGAACCTGGGTGCGGGAGGATACCCAGGGCATCGGAACCATGACCTATATAACGGGAAATGGCAGATTTGGAACGCTGGGCCATGGTATTACAGATATGGACACCGGAACCCTTTTGAACTTAAAAGGCGGCGAAGTATATCAGGGAGAGATTTTGGGGATCACAAAAGGAAAAAAGGGAGAGCCGGGGGAGTTGCAGGGGTATATGAAGATGACATCCGACCACATTCTTGGCATTGTGTCAAAAAATACAGAAAAGGGTGTGTTTGGCACCATCAGGGAAGAATGGATGAAAAAATACAAAAACAAACAGATTCCCATTGCTTATCGTCAGAATATAAAAAAGGGAAAGGCTTATGTAGGGATCAATCTTACAGGCACCTGGGAAAAGTATGAGATAGAGATTGAAAAAATTCACATAAACAGCCATGACAACAAAGGAATGGAGATTTGTGTGACGGATAAAAGACTATTAAAACTGACCGGAGGGATCGTGCAGGGAATGAGTGGTGCGCCGATCCTCCAGAATGGGAAAATGGTAGGTGCCATCACCCATGTTTTTGTGGAAGATCCTACCAGAGGATACGGCATTTTTATTGAGGAAATGCATGGTTAGAAAGCCTAACAAAAGTTCGTGTTTGAAAGGTGTTGACAAGTGAAAATGAAGATTTTATAATCGGAATCATAAGAGAAAAATTCATACTTAGGAGCTACTTATTTATGTTGAAATGTTTAAAAAACATCAATTGGAAAAAGACAGGTTTGTTTGCAGCGGGAGTTGCTTTTGGAACAGCAGGAATCAAAGTGTTATCCAGTAAGGATGCAAAGAAAGTATATGCAAATTGTACAGCAGCAGCGTTGAGAGCAAAGGACTGTGTGATGAAAACAGTTTCTACTGTTCAGGAAAATGCAGGTGATGTCCTGGCAGATGCCAAAGCAATCAATGAAGACAGAGAAGCCAAAGAGCAGGCCGCAGAATTTGAACGAGAATGAAATTTACAATCAAGCATGAATTGAAAGATCGAATGAGAGTGCATCTGGCAGTGAAGAAAATGACCTTTGAGCAGGCAGATTTGTTTCAATATTATCTTCAGGAGATGCCGGGAGTTGTATTTGTAAAGGTGTATGAAAGAACAGCAGATGCTGTTATTGAATATAGAGGAAGCCGCCGGGAAATACTGACAGGCATCCAGCGGTTTTGTTATGAAAAAGTAGAAGTGCCATCCGGATATCTGGAAAACTCCGGAAGAGCCGGTAATGCCATGTATCAGGAAAAACTGATGCAGAAAATAGCCGTCCGGTATGTGGGACGGTGGCTTGTGCCGTATCCGGTGCGGGCAGCTGTTATCAGCTTTAAAGCACTGCGCTACATAAAGCAGGGACTTCATGTGCTGAGACAGGGTAAAATTGAGGTGCCGGTTCTGGATGCCACAGCCATTGGCGTTTCTCTAGTGAGAAGCGACTTTAATACGGCAGGTTCCATCATGTTCTTATTGGGAATCGGTGAACTGCTGGAAGAGTGGACTCATAAAAAGTCAGTGGATGATCTGGCACGCAGTATGTCCTTAAATGTTACAAAAGTCTGGGAATGGAAGGACGGAAAAGAGCAGTTGGTGAATGCCACAGAGATCCGGCCGGGAAGCCAGGTTGTAGTCCACATGGGCAATGTGATCCCGTTTGATGGCAAAATGACAGCCGGTGAGGCCATGGTGAACCAGGCATCCCTTACAGGGGAATCCGTGCCGGTAAGAAAAGAGACAGGTATGTTTGTATATGCCGGAACGGTAGTGGAAGAAGGAGAACTGACATTAGAGGTAACAGAGGTAGGTGCCTCCAGAAGATTCCAGAAGATCGTATCCATGATCGAAGAATCTGAAAAACTGAAGTCTGGTCTGGAGTGCAAGGCAGAAAATCTGGCAAACAAACTGGTTCCTTACAGTTTTGCCGGTACGATCCTTACTTATCTGCTTACTGGAAATGCCACCAGAGCCTTGTCTGTTCTTATGGTAGACTATTCCTGTGCCCTGAAACTGGCAATGCCGATTTCGGTGCTGTCAGCCATCCGTGAGGCAAATCTTTATGGCGTGACGGTAAAAGGCGGCAAATATCTGGAGGCAGTGTCCCAGGCAGACACCATTGTGTTTGACAAAACAGGAACCCTGACAAAAGCAAAACCGACGGTGGTAGAGGTGGTATCCTTTAATGGACAGAGTCCGGATGAACTTCTTCGCATCGCAGCGTGTCTGGAAGAACATTTTCCTCATTCCATGGCAAAAGCGGTGATGGAAGCGGCAGAAGAGAAAAATCTCAAACATGAAGAGATGCATACAAAGGTAGAGTATCTGGTGGCACATGGAATCTCCACTACTATCAATGGAAGAAAAGCTATCATAGGAAGTTTCCATTTCGTATTTGAAGATGAGAAGTGTATTGTGCCGGAAGACCAGAAGGAAAAGTTTACAAATCTTCCAAAGCAGTATTCAAGACTTTACATGGCCATTGATGGCAGACTGGCTGCCGTGATCTGCATTGAAGACCCTCTGCGTCCGGAGGCAAAGCAGGTAGTAGATCAGCTTCATGCCTGCGGGTTTGAGAAGATTGTCATGATGACCGGTGACGGAGAAAATACAGCAGCAGCCATTGCCAAAAAAGTAGGCGTGGATGAGTATTATTCCGAGGTACTGCCGGAGGATAAGGCTCAGTATGTGGAAAAACAGAAAGAACAGGGAAGAAAAGTGATCATGATCGGTGATGGCATCAATGACTCACCGGCATTGTCTGCGGCAGATGTAGGCATTGCCATCAGTGATGGTGCAGAGATCGCCAGAGAAATCGCTGACATTACCATCGGAGCAGAAAATCTGCAGCAGCTGGTTACCCTGCGCACATTGAGTGAAAAACTGATGAAGCGTATCGACAGCAACTACCGTACGATCGTTGGATTTAATTCTATGCTGATCTTATTAGGTACAGCAGGAATTATCACACCGACTACATCCGCTCTTCTTCATAATTCATCCACTCTTCTGATCGGATTAAGAAGTATGAATAATTTACTAGATTAAAAAGCTTCCTTCTGTTATAATGGAACTATAAAAATTGAGGGGGCGTTTACATGGAGAAACAGGTTTTTACCAATGAGGTGATCTTAGACTGGCTGCACTATTATGCGAAGAATACAGCCCTGGATCTGGAGCATGTGAAGATTCTTGATATTACCAGAAAGAATAAAAATATTATTCCTACGGTTGAATCTCACAAGACGACGATGGTGTTTACCAATGCAGGCCAGGAAGATATTTTTTATCGTTTGTGGAATGCCGGACTGGGAGAGTGTGAAGTCTGGTACAACGAGGGATCGCAGCCGGAGGGTGCCATTCTTAACAGCAAAGTAAAGAACATGATCGACCGTGGGATCAATGCATCGGCAGGTATGCTGATCTTGAATCCGCAGGCCCGTAACACTACAAAGATCGGTATGAACAACGATATGTTCAAGCGGGGCTCCATCCGTTATGTAGGAAGTGAGATCCGGGCCGTGATCCTTAACAAGATGATGGTAGACCAGCAGGATGACCTGTGTATCATCAGTGGTGAAAGCATTGCCATTGAAGCGGCACTGCAGGCACCGGAGGGATCGGTGATCGCAGTAGAGTACAATCAGGCGGACCGAGCTACCATGGAGGACAATGTGGAACATTTTGGCCTGAGTAATGTTTCTATCATTGATCATGTAGATGAAGAAAATATGAAAGATCTGCCGGTTCCATCTACTGTATTTATGGTGGCTTCAGCCAGCATGGATCAGGAACTGGCTTATCTGACCAGTATCAATCCTTCTATCCGGGTGATTCTTTACACCCTGGACTTTAAAGTGGCAGCAAGTGCCAAGGAGAGATTGGAAGGATTAGGGATCAAAGATGTGGATGTGATCCAGATCGCAGTATCCAGACTGGCAGGGGATAATAGTTTCAAACAACAGCCGGCACCATGGATCATTACCGGCAAAGGAGAGTAAGGTACGAAACATCAGCAAGGGGGCGATGGTATGGACAAGAAGAAAGCAGAAGTGATCTTGCAGTACAGACAGCGAGAGGTAGACATGGATGAGGTCTTCCGCCGCATTGAGGAAGATTACAAGGCGCGTGGAAACAAAGCAGAGATCGAGAAACTAGAGGTATATGTAAAACCAGAGGATTTTACAGCGTATTATGTCATTAACGGAGATGCAGTAGGTAAAGTTTATCTGTTCTGACGAAGAAAAAGAAAGGGACCGCAGGTTCCGGCATTTACATGGGATGCCGGGAAATGCGGTCTTTTTTTGATTGTTCCCGTCGAAAAATGAAAAGTGGGAGTGAATATAATATAAAATAAATGTAAAAATAACTTGAAATATACAAAATAATAACTTATAATGAGTTTATATTAAGTTTATAAATATTTAATTCTTTATGGAGGGACAAAAAATGGAAAAGTTAAAAGTGCTTATTGCGGATGATAATCCAAGGATTCTGAAAATGCTGGGTGACATATTACTGGATGACAATGGGATCGAAGTGGTAGGAACAGCAGAGGATGGTGTAGAGACAATGGGAATGATCGAAGAGACAAAACCGGATGTGCTTTTGTTAGATCTGATCATGCCGAAACTGGACGGACTGGGAGTGTTGGAAAAACTTCACAAAGGTTCCGGTATCAGTAAAGTGCCGGAGGTTATTGTTATATCATCCATTGCCCAGGAACGCATTACAGAGACGGCCATGAATCTGGGAGCACTGTACTACATATTGAAACCTTTCGATAAAGAAGCTATTTTATCACAGGTGAAAAAGTTAAAACCGGGGATCCGGTTCCGCAAACTGACTCAGGGAACTGATTCGGTGGCAGGACAGAGAGCCCGTTATAACCTGGAGACGGATGTAACCAATATCATCCATGAGATCGGCGTGCCTGCCCACATAAAAGGGTATCAGTATCTGAGGGATGCCATTATGATGTCGGTGGATGACAGCGAGATGCTAAATTCGATTACAAAGATCTTGTATCCATCCATTGCCAAACAGCATGGTACGACACCAAGCCGTGTAGAACGGGCTATCCGCCACGCCATTGAAGTGGCATGGAGCCGTGGAAAAGTGGATACCATTGATGAATTATTTGGTTATACTGTGCACAATGGTAAAGGAAAACCTACTAACTCTGAATTTGTGGCACTGATTGCAGATAAAATAAGACTGGAGCAGAAAAAATGCTAAATTTTTCTTTTCAGTTTTTGCGGATTAGTGTATAATAAAAAGTAATCATAGATTACTTATCGAAAGGGGAGAAGGACATGAAAAAAGTGTTATTTGCTGCTTCCGAATGTGTACCGTTTATTAAGACGGGAGGGCTTGCAGATGTAGTGGGTTCCCTGCCTAAATATTTTAATAAAGACGAGTTTGATGTTAGGGTTATGATCCCTAAATATACAGCAATTCCGGAAGAATACAAAAACCAGATGCAGTATCTGACTCATTTTTATCTGGAACTGGCATGGCGAAAGCAGTATGTCGGTGTGTTTCAAATGGAATATGACGGTGTGACTTTTTATTTCCTTGACAATGAATTTTATTTCAGTGGTGATAAACCTTATGGGGAGATTTATCAGGATATCGAGAAGTTTGCATTCTTTGACAAAGCCGTGTTGTCTACGCTGCCGCTGATCGGGTTCAGACCGGATATCATTCACTGCCACGACTGGCAGACAGGACTGATACCGGTGTACCTGAAGGATTCATTCCAGCAGGGAGAGTTTTACCGCGGGATCAAGACGATCATGACGATCCACAACCTGAAGTTCCAGGGTGTCTGGGACAAAAAGACGGTGATGGATACGGCAGGACTGGATGCTTATTATTTTACATCGGATAAGCTGGAGGCGTATGGTGACGCCAACTATTTAAAGGGCGGTCTTGTGTACGCAGATCAGATCACTACCGTAAGTGACACCTATGCAGAAGAAATCAAGACTCCATTTTATGGAGAAAAGTTAGACGGACTTATCAATGCCAGGGCAAACTGCCTGACGGGAATTGTAAACGGACTGGATTACAATGAATACAATCCGGTCACGGATCCGTTTATAGAGCATCACTATGATGCCAGAACATTCCGCAAGGAGAAGATCAAGAATAAAAGAGCACTCCAGAGAGAACTGGGACTGGCGCAGGATGACAAGAAGTTTATGATCGGTATTGTGTCCAGACTGACAGATCAGAAGGGCTTTGACCTGATTGATTATGTCATTGAGGAAATCTGTGCAGAAGATACACAGTTAGTAGTGTTGGGAACCGGTGAGGAAAAATATGAGCATTTGTTCCGGCATTTTGCCTGGAAATATCCGGACCGTGTTTCCGCCAATATTTACTATTCAAACGAGAGATCCCACAAGATTTATGCATCCTGCGATGCGTTTTTGATGCCGTCTCTGTTTGAGCCCTGCGGACTCAGCCAGTTAATGAGTCTACGATACGGAACGGTGCCGATCGTGAGAGAGACAGGAGGACTTAAGGATACGGTGCAGCCGTACAATGAGTATGAGAGTACCGGTACAGGATTCTCCTTTGCCAATTACAATGCCCACGAAATGCTTGGCACCATCCGGTATGCAAAAGATGTGTTCCAGAACCGCAAGAGAGAGTGGAACAAGATCATTGACAGAGGCATGGCCATGGATTTCTCATGGAGTAATTCGGCTCTGAAATATCAGGATCTCTATTGGCGTATGTAATTCTTAACCCAATTTCACAAGTTTTTGATTTTAGACTTGAATTTTTGGTTATAATTGGGTATTATATAAGAAGAAGTTTGTAGGTTTTTTAACAAACACACATTTAACTATTTTAGGAGGAAATATCATGTCAGTAAAAGTAGCGATTAATGGTTTTGGCCGTATCGGTCGTCTTGCATTCAGACAGATGTTTGGTGCAGAAGGTTATGAAGTAGTAGCAATCAACGATTTGACAAGCCCTAAGATGCTTGCTCACCTTTTGAAGTATGATTCTTCTCAGGGGAAATATGAGAAAGCAGAGACAGTAAAGGCTTCTGATGATTCTATTACAGTTGATGGAAAAGAGATCAAGATCTATGCATTCCCAGATGCAAACAACTGCCCTTGGGGAGAGCTTGGTGTAGATGTAGTTCTTGAGTGCTCCGGATTCTATACATCCAAAGAAAAAGCACAGGCACACATCAACGCTGGTGCTCGTAAAGTTGTTATTTCTGCTCCAGCAGGAAATGATCTTCCTACTATCGTATATAACACAAACCACGAAACATTGAAAGCTGAAGATACAATCATTTCTGCAGCTTCCTGTACAACAAACTGCCTGGCTCCTATGGCAGATGCGTTGAACAAATATGCAGAGATCCAGTCTGGTATCATGGTTACTATCCATGCATACACAGGTAACCAGATGACTCTGGATGGTCCTCAGAGAAAGGGTGACCTTAGAAGATCTCGTGCA
>JAXDTV010000080.1:0-11422 GCA_034089785.1 Eubacterium sp. | reverse complement strand
AACAGCCACTTTTATCTTCTTTTTGACTGATTTCTTTCCTTTTCCTCCGTGGATCATCTGCATGTTCCACTCCTGTTTTTGTGTGTTCTTTTTATACTTCTTTACCTTCTTGTCATGGGCGCCGTAATATCCACACGCCGTCACCATCACATCCGGTTCCACATAATTTACTTTTGCATCCTTCTTTAGTGTTTCTTTCTGGTCCGCTGTCAGCGATAACATCGCCAGGTCGTGCTTCTGCGCCAGATCCTCACCCTGTCCGCTTATGGTATCCGTCGTTACATATGTTTTCTCAAGTTTTTCCACCGCTGCCGTACTGACTATGTAATTCTGCATCCCTTTTTGCTCTGCTACTCCAGCTGTTACCGGCACACATCCCGCTGCCAGTGCCAGAGAAGTTACCGTTACCAATAATCTGTTTCTTCTCATGGTTTTCACTCCCTATATAAAATATATTTTACCGCTACTATATCCATACATCACGCTCCCTCCCGTAGCCCCTATTTGTAATAACTTCAGTGTAACATACCCCCAATAGATGCGCAAGAATATTTTATCATATTTTGTCGATTGCATTGATTATTATTTATCATTTATCCCTTGAAATTTAATATATTTGTAACATTTCACCCATTTATTTATCTTTTCCAAGCAGTTCCCTTCCTCCATCCAAAGAAAAAGTCCAGCCCATTCCGAGACGTTAACGCGAAAGCGTTACCCGTCTCGGACTGACTGGACTTTTTTCAGTCTTACATCACGCTCCACACCCAGTAGCACACCCCTAGCACCCAGCTGGTGAAAATTCCGTACAAGATTACCGGGCCTGCGATAGTAAAGATTTTAGCCCCCACTCCCATTACCATTCCTTCATTTTGAAATTCAATGGCCGGTGCCGCCACAGAGTTTGCAAATCCTGTGATTGGTACAATAGTTCCTGCCCCCGCCCAGTTTGCCAGTTTCTGATAAAGGTTCAGCCCTGTAAAGATAACACTCAACAAGATCAGACACAAAGTCGTGTACATAGATGCCGCTTCCTGTCCATATCCCATATGCTTAAACCAATTCGTAAAGCACTGCCCCAAAGTACAGATGGCTCCTCCTACTAAAAAGGCCTTGCAGGTATTCCACATCCAGCTTTTTTTCGGCGTATGTTCATCGGTATATTGATTATATAATTCCTTTTTTTTGCCCGGATCCTGTTCCTGGATCACTTCCTGAATATCCGTTTTTGCGTCATTTGAAAAATTCATGGGTACACCTCTCACATATTGATATGAAAAGTGTACCCATGTATGTCTTAAATATTCTTTATTTTTCCAACTCTTTTTGCACTTTTTTCAGTTCCTTATAAAAAACCTGATTGTATACCGGAGAAATATCCAGATAGTCACAAGTACTAAACAGGGCTGCCGCATCCTCCAGACGGTTCTTCCATAATTTGTTTATAAAAGAAGACATTTCCCGGGATGCTTCTGCCGATGGTTTTGACAGGTCATAGGTAACCGAATCCTCTGCTGTGATCTGCTCTTTTCCATCCTTTGTCAGATAAAACTGCTGCCACTGATAGGAACCTTTCGTTTTTACGACCCGCAGGAACAATGCATCGGCTCCTGTGCCCGTTATATAATACTGGACTCCTTTGTCCTTTTCGTATACATTGGCAGTGTCACTCCATATCACATTCTTTTTCCCGTTCTCCGTTGTCTTTACCTGAATGACAGGTTTGGAATCCGATATCATGGCATTTGTCTCATTCACGACCAGTTCGCAGGAAAGACTGTTTTTTCCATCACGGACCAATTTATAATCTGTCATATATGAACTGCCTCCGGACAGGATCTTCTTTTGAAAAACGGTTTCGTCCTCGTATGTTCCTGAAGAAATCCGGGAACGGTTTTTATCTGTATTATCCAGGAAAATCACACTGTCTGCCACCTGAAAATTCCAAAAAATGTTTTTGCTGAACTCCGAATCATACTGATCCGTCTTTTCCTCCAGCGTTGTCTCCTCGATCTTACCGGCCTGCCAGTTATATCCGGTGAGACTGTGGTGCGTATCCGCATACAAAACGCCTTCGTTGTAATGAATCCACTCACCACTGCTGCTGCAGGCTGCCTTCTGACCACGGACCACCTTGCCATTCTGAACAAAATACAACTGCGCCTGAGATGATACCTGTTTTACTTTTTCCTTTAATACCAGCAGAACAGGTTCTTTTTCCTCCCCCAGTCTGACAACAGAAAACATCTTGCATTTATTCTTTTCTTTCTGCAAAAAATCTGCTATCAGCTTATTCTTTTCTGTATTGTCAACCGATTTTGTCTCGGATTGGCTGACCACCGCCGTTGCGGCCTTTTCTCCGGCGGTCTCCTTTTTTTCTTTCCCGCAGCCGCTAAATGTAAAGGCAACACCAACCACTGCCAGACAGGCAGTCAGAGCAACTGCCCACTTCTTATATGTACCTTTTCCAACGATCACTTTCATTCGCTTTTTCAACTCCTTTTTATCACTGATCACTGCCGTAGACGGATATAAAAGAGAATATCTTTGTTTCTGCCTGGCAACAGAGATCAGCATTTCGCCATATTCTATTTTATCTGATACTTCTTTCTCCCAGAGCACTGCTTCATCACAGGCATACTCTGCATCTCTTCGGGAGTATGCTGCAGCTACCCACACACAGGGATGAAACCAATAGCTGACCACTAGCAGTGCCCTGACAAAGGCCCACACATAATCCCGGTGGTGGTAATGCATTTCCTCGTGACGATACACCCATTGCTTTTCCTGCTCTGTCAATGTTTCACAGATAGCAGACGGCATATATACCGCCGGATGCAAAATTCCATACAGGCACGGCACTTGCATCGACTCCACCTCATAAACCGGCAGACCATACCGCTTTGTAGTATCGATCTGTTTTCTGCTTTTTCTTAACCTGCGGCTCATTTTTATGTTGGCAGTCAGCAGTATAACGGCCATGGCCACAATGCCAGCCAGCCAGACCAGCATAAGTATCCATTCCACCGGCAAATCCAGGGCTTTTCTGCCAGAACTTTCAGCCATCTGTGACGAAGTATCGTTTTGATCTTTTCCGGCCTGCCACTGTTTTTGATCTGCCTCCACCACTTTTTGCTTCACAATAACCGGTGCATCCGTAGGTACAGTTACTGCTTTTGGGACCGTCACGGTACTGCCTTCCTCCTGAGATATTCCCGGTGTCATTTGATTCAAGAGGGTGGATAAACTCAAGGGACTGTTTCCTATACTGACCGGAACACACAGCCGCAATACCACCAACAGCCACAGTCCATATAAATAACGGTACGGCACTTTTCCACGAAAAATCCGGCGAAGCAGCAAAACAATAGCGGTCAGCACCGCCGTAGAAATCCAAAGTTCTCCCATGTTCCTGCCTCCTACTCTTCCTGTGTGTCTGCCTTTTTCCTGGCATTATGTAAGATTTCCTCCAGTTCATCCAGATCCTTTTCGCTAAGGTTTCCCTGACGGATCAGCGTATTCATCAACGCTCCTACACTGCCGTCGTAGATACGCCCCAGAAAACTTCTGGTCTCCGGGATCATGGCTTCTTCCTTTTCCACCAGAGGATAAAAATATTTGGTTTTTCCTTTTACTTCGTAACCGATCACACCTTTTTCCGTCATTCTCCGCACCATGGTAGCACAGGTGCTTTTGCTCCATTTTGTCTCCTTCTGCACTTTTTCCACAATTTCCATCAATGTACAGCGTTTTTCTTTCCAC
Source organism: Eubacterium sp. (assembly GCA_034089785.1). Taxonomy (GTDB): domain Bacteria; phylum Bacillota; class Clostridia; order Lachnospirales; family Lachnospiraceae; genus Eubacterium_F. Next base: position 7,660 of record JAXDTV010000080.1, on the reverse strand, counting down.
AAAATTTTCATGATATACCATTCTTTGCTTGTGATCATCTGTCTCATCCTCTCTTTGTTTTGGTTTACATTGTAGACCCATCGTATCACAACAGGTTTACAATGTCAACCCATTTTCCCAAAAAAATATTGAAACAAAGTTCCCAGGCATTTCCCAGCCGCAATAAAGCCGATCAGCACCGGCAGCCCCTCTTGTATCTGGAGGCGGTTTACCATGATGGGGATCACCCGCAGCACTTCCGCCAGTGCCATCGCCAGACATCCCACAAAAATACCGGAAAACAGGCCAAACAGAATGATAAAAAAGAGGCTAAGGGGCAGATGCCACTGAAACAGGATCCAGAGGTTGCCCAGGGTGCCTCCCAAAATGATTGCCTGTTCATAAGCGTAAATATGGGACGCCGTCCGGGTTCTGGCTGCCATCCGTGGAATGATCCCCAGCATGGTGATAAAGCCAAACACTCCGGCAGACACCGTTACACCGCTGCAAAAACCTAAAAAAGATAACCAGATCTGTTTAATTAGCATCAATGCTTTTTCCCTCCCTGGACGCCAGTTTGATCATCGCCTTATTTACCTGTTCCTCGTAGGTACACATCTCTACCTGGATCGGCGTCGGATCATCCTTGATCTTTCTCCGATTGATATGGTTATAAAAAACCAGAATTCCCAGTGGCAGCCCGATGGCATAAGACACTTCCAGCGCAGAGCCTCCGCTTTTTTTCACGCCCATGACAAATTCATACACATGATCGAACACTTTGGAAACGCTGACATCTTCATTGAATGTCATGATGGTAAAGGCAGCCCCGAAAAAGGAAACGAGACAGACAACAGCCGTCTTGATATACTGCATGGTCCTGCTTTTTTCTTTTCCATCGGGGACCTCCAGATCCACGATAAAATCTCTCTCGCCTACATTCTCGATCCGCAGTCCCGGATACACTTTATGGATTCCCTGATATACCTTTTCTATGGTAAACATAGTCTTTTGCTGTTTGGGATCCAGTGTATAAAAAATTTCTTTATTCAGTTTTTTTACTATATTCTGATTCTGGCAGTACAAAGTGGCAATGTCTTCATAAGTCAGTGTTTTCTTCTGAACAACCATATTCTGCTCCACTTTTACATACAGGATATCTTCCATTCTCCATACTCCTTTACCAGAGTTCCTCTGAATTTGTTCTGCTGTCTGCGGCTGCTGTTATCCGCCAGATAATAGATCAAAAGTCCACCTGCCGCCAGCATTATCACGGCCAGGGTGATCACACATGCCTTCTTCATAAGCGCCTCCATTTTTAGATGTTTTCCCTAGCATGGCCGTTAGCGGCTGATTTTATACAGAATGAAATATGATTTTTTTTCGCATGGATGCAAGGATTTTCTTTTCCAGCCTGCTGACCTGCACCTGGCTCATTTCCAGTTCCTTTGCCACCTGCACCTGGGTCTTTTCTTCAAAATACCGTTTCTGGATCAACGCCCGTTCTCTTCCTGCCAGTTCCTGCAAAAGTTTTTCCAATGTAATCCGGTTTAACACCTCTTCGCTTTCGTCTTTTTTGCTCTGGATCTTATCCACCAAAAGGATCTCGCTGCCCTCTTTCTGATACAAAGTTTTGTACAAAGAATCCACTTCGCTGACGGCATCCATGGCCATCACCACTTCCTCCCGCTTCATGGCCAGACTTTCACACAACTCCTCCATAGTGGGATTGCGCCCTAATTTCAGGGACAATTCCTGTTCTTTCTTCTTGGCCTTCCAGCCGTTCTCCTTCAGACTGCGGCTGACTTTGATCGCCCCGTCATCCCGCAGAAACCGTTTTATTTCCCCCATAATTAAAGGAACCGCATAAGTGGAAAACTTCACCTGATAGGACACATCAAATTTGTCCACCGCCTTGATCAGACCGATGGCTCCGATCTGCCCCAGATCTTCCATCTCATATCCCCTTCCGCCAAATCTTGCAACAATACTGTATACTAACGCCATGTTATCTCTAATTACCTGGTCTCTTGCCAATTTATCTCCTGCTCGTGCCCGTTTAATTAGTTCTAAGGTTTCCATGGCACCACCTTCTACCTGCCGTCGTAGGCGCTGTATATTGTTTTTTTCATGCGGACCAGAGTTCCTTTTCCCTCACCGGATTCCACGGCCAGTTCATCCATAAAAGCCTCCATAAAAGCAAAGCCCATGCCAGACCGGTCCAAGTCCGGCCTGGTGGTAAACAGGGGTTCCATGGCTTTTTCCACATCCGGGATGCCTACACCCTGATCCTCTACCTGCAGTTCAATCCGGTTGTGACAGATTTTCCCACGCAGCGTCACTTTTCCCTGTCCACCTTCATATCCGTGGATAATGGCGTTGGTCACTGCCTCCGATACCGCTGTTTTCACATCGGAAAGTTCCTCCATGGTAGGATCCATAGGTGCCATGAAAGCGGCTACCACCACTCTGGCCAGTCCCTCATTTTCCGAACGGCTGTCAAATGTAATGGACATTTCATTTTCTCGGTTCATATGCTTCGTTCCTTTCCTGGTATTTTGATATGATGCGGTACAGTCCCGACATGGAAAAAATCCGGTCTACCGATGGACTGATGCCTGTTACATATGTTTTTCCGCCTAAAAACTCCATTTTCCGGTTGCGTCCCAGCACCATACCGATGCCGGAACTATCCATAAATGTCATGCCCTCAAAATCAAAGATCAGCACACGCACATCTCCTTTTTCTATCTGTGTGTCAACTGTGCGGCTTACCTGGTTCGCCATATGGTGATCCAGTTCTTCGCTCATATGTAAGATCAGGGTGCCACCCTTTCGCTCTAATGAATACATAGAAAACCTCCTGTTTCGACATTTTTTATATGAAAAAAAGACCTGCAGATAATTTTACTTATCTGTAGGTCTTTTGGCTTACGAATTGTCATTTTGTATTCTAACCGATCTGATTCAGATAACTCTGTGCCTGGGCTCCTGCGGAACTACTGGCATTGATCTTGACCGCCTTGTTCAGCCATTTTTTAGCATTCTTTGTATCACCGCGGCGCATATAGCAACGTCCCAGATACATCATGGCTTCCTGATTCTTTGTATCTAATTTCAGCACATTTTTGAATGTGGCAATGGCACGGTCGTAGGAAGTGTACATTTCCTGCCGTCCCTGGCTGATCATGCTGGCAATCTCAGTCTTACTGATAACACCGATCTTGCTGTAGACACTCTTGGCTTCCGCTGAGTCAAAATCCGACTTCTTACAGCCGGCCACGGCAGCAGCAGCGCCCACTTTATCATTCTTGAGATAGCACTTCATGGCCTTCATTAACTTCTCATAATTGGCCAGTTTGGTCTGTGCTTCTGTATCTCCGGACTCAATCTGTTTTTTCAGCTGATCCACCTGGTCTGTCAGAGACTTTTTCTCTTTCTCCAGTGAGGAAATCTGGCTGGACTGAACGGCTGCATCGTTGTTGGCGTCCGTAATGTCACTGGCTCCTCCCAAGCCGGCCTTGTTCAGCGTTGGCCGGATCAGCACAAAACATACTACGATTCCGATGATGGCTCCGATAATGGTGTAAACCACCGGCATCATGGACTTTTTCTCTTCCTTGTAAGCACCTACCGGTGTCACATTGGCAAGAGGATCCTTCTTGTTACTCTTTTTCACCGGTGCAGAACCGGAACCGCTGCGGCTGGTATCAACCTTAGTGCTGATCTCATGCAGATACTTCAGCGTCGTAGTATTATTAAAATCTACTTTTCTGGCACGGTTCAGACATTTAGCCGCTTTGCCGTAATCCTTAATGTGGATATACAACAGTGCTAACAGCTGCTGCGCCCGGACAAAATGCGGATTCAGACTGACTACTTTCCGAAGCTGGATAATAGCCAGATCCTCATTGCCTCCTTTGGCTGCTGCCAAAGCCGCATTATACTTTTTAATGGTCTGATTGGTGGCGTCTAACGCCGTCTGGTTCTTCTGAATGGTATTGATATAATAGTCTGCCAGATTTTCTTCCGGCTGGAGATATTTACTGAGAACCCACTCGCTCAAAGCGGCTACCGTCTCTCCCATTTCATAATAAACCAGACCCAGCAGGTTGCGGGCATCCGTATTTTTCTTGTTAAACTGCAGGCTCTTTTTCAAGATCACAACAGCACCGGACAAATCCCTTACCTTCGCTTTTTCAAGGCCCATGTTATAATAAGTGTTGGATATTCGTCTAACATAATGAATGATGGACAGATCCTGTCCGCAGAAACCGCAAACAGCACTGGTATCATTCACATTGGCATCACATTTTGGACATCTCATGTGCAGTAACCCCCTGTTTTACAATGTTCCCTTGGAATCCTGGATCAATTCTTTCACTATATCAGTCACATCGGCAAGATTATTATTGTATACAACATCTTCAACTTTTTCAACATCCATACTAGGCTGGAACTTTTCTAATTCTTCTTCAAAATTCAACATCTGACATACCTCCGTTTTTCTTCTAATCCCTGTATAACATAATAAACAGTTTAAGAATAAAATGCAAGCAGTAAATATCGAAGATATGCGACATTTTTCAACTATTTCTCAAGTTGTGCCAGACGCTGCTGTACCTGTTCCATCATTCCTTTGTATTTTTCCAGCTTCTCACGCTCTTCGGTGATCTTCTTTTCTGGTGCCTTGTTTACAAAGTTTGGATTGCCAAGCATTCCCTCTGAACGCTTCAGCTCACCCTGGAGTTTCTTTTCTTCCTTTTTCAGACGCTCAATCTCTTTTTCGATGTCTACCAGTTCTGCAAACGGAATGTAAATAGTTCCGTCTGCGATCACAACGGATACCGCATCATCAGCAATACCGGTTTTGTCCTTCTGGAATGTCACATCACTTGCCAGTCCCAGGGTGGCAAAGAACACCTTGTTTTCTTCGTAAATATCCAGCACATCCTGTTTTTCAGATACTACGATGACAGATGCTTTTTTGCTTGGCGGCACATTCATTTCTCCGCGGATATTACGGATGCCTTTTACTGCTTCTTTGATGCGCTCTACCTTGGCCTCATCCTCTGCAAAGTTTCTTTCTTCTGTGTAAACCGGCCAGTCGGAAACCATAATAGACTGCTCTTCGTCATCCATCAGTGTGCAGTAAATTTCCTCTGTGATAAACGGCATATATGGGTGCAGCAGTTTCAACGCATCCACCAGTACCGTCTTCAGTGTGTACAGTGCTGCTGCCTTGGTTGTATCTTCTTCATTGTACAGACGAGGTTTTACCATCTCGATGTACCAGTCGCAGAACTCTTCCCAGATAAAATCGTAAATCTTCTGCACGGCAATTCCCAGATCAAATGTCTCCATCAATGCGGTAACATCTTTGGTCAGGTTATTTACCTTGGACAAGATCCATTTATCTGCCTGGGTCAGTTCTTCTTTCTTAACCTGGCTGTAATCAACATCCTCATTCTGCTGGAAGTTCATCATGATAAAACGGGATGCATTCCATACTTTGTTGGCAAAGTTACGGCTTGACTCAACACGCTCCCAGTAAAATCTCATGTCATTTCCCGGTGCATTACCGGTTACCAGTGTGAGACGCAGAGCATCAGCACCGTATTTATCAATGACTTCCAGTGGGTCGATACCGTTTCCTAAGGACTTACTCATCTTGCGTCCCTGGGAATCTCTTACCAGTCCGTGGATCAGTACTGTATCAAATGGCACCTGACCGGTATGCTCCAGACCGCTGAACATCATTCTCATAACCCAGAACGGGATGATATCGTATCCGGTTACCAGTGTGTTGGTCGGATAAAAATATTTCATTTCTTCGGTATCATCCGGCCATCCCAATGTGGAAAATGGCCACAGTGCGGAACTAAACCAGGTATCCAGTGTGTCCGGATCCTGTCTCATTTCTTTTCCACATTTTGGACAGGTGCAGGAGTTTTCCTTCGTTACTACCAGTTCTCCGCAGTCGTCACAGTAAAAGGCCGGGATCTGATGGCCCCACCACAGCTGACGGGAAATACACCAGTCACGGATATTTTCAAGCCAGTGGAAATAAGTCTTGTTAAAGTGTTCCGGTACAAATTTGGTCTTGCCTTCTTTTACAGCATCGATAGCCGGGCCGGCCAACGGTTTCATTTTTACAAACCACTGTTTGGACACTCTTGGCTCTACCGTTGTTCCACAGCGGTAACAGGTTCCTACATTGTGGTCGTGGTCTTCTACTTTTACCAAAGCACCTTCTGCTTCCAGATCTGCTACGATGGCTTTTCTTGCTTCGTAGCGGTCCATGCCCGCATATTTTTCATATTCATCTACGATCTTGGCGTCTTCTGTCAACACATTGAGTACCGGCAGGTCGTGGCGCAGACCTACTTCAAAGTCGTTCGGGTCGTGAGCCGGTGTGATCTTTACAACGCCAGTTCCAAATTCCATATCTACATAATCGTCTGCGATCAACGGAATCTCTCTGTGTACCAGTGGAAGGATCAGCGTCTTTCCTACCAGGTCTTTATATCTTTCATCGTTTGGATTTACTGCTACTGCGGTATCTCCCAACAAAGTCTCGGGACGGGTTGTGGCCAGATTGATATAGCCGCTGCCATCTGCAAATGGATAACGGAGATGCCAGAAATGTCCTTGCTGATCTTCGTACTCTACTTCCGCATCGGAAATGGATGTGAGGCAGTGAGGACACCAGTTAATGATACGCTCGCCACGATAAATCAATCCTTTATTGTAAAGGTTTACAAACACTTCTTTTACTGCTTTGTTGCAGCCTTCATCCATGGTAAAACGCTCTCTGTCCCAGTCACAGGAAGATCCCATTTTTTTCAACTGGGAAACGATCCGTCCGCCATAGGTCTTTTTCCAGTCCCAGGCGCGCTCCAAAAATTTCTCTCGGCCAAGATCTTCTTTGGTCAGGCCTTCCTGTTTCATAGCCTCTACGATCTTTGCCTCTGTAGCGATGGATGCATGGTCTGTTCCCGGCATCCACAGTGTTTCATATCCCTGCATTCTCTTGAATCGGATCAAAATATCCTGCAGAGTGTTGTCCAGTGCATGTCCCATGTGAAGCTGTCCTGTGATGTTTGGTGGCGGAATCACAATGGTATATGGTTTTTTGTCTGGATTTACTTCTGCGTGGAAGTATTTTTTATTGATCCATTTTGAGTACAAACGATCCTCAATATCTTTGGGATCGTATGTTTTTCCTAATTCTTTGCGCATACTAACCTCCTAAAATTAAACAATTAAAAATGAGCCTGCCAGGACGACAAGCTCATCAAATCTCTTCTATATCGCCACGACATGCCGTAAAGGACGACAACGCTGCCGTGGTACCACCTTCATTCAAATGTATAAACATTCCTCATTAGACCGATAACGGGGTCATCCGTCGTTTCCTACTGCTTTCTGTCCGGTTCAGAAACGCTGTTTGGAAGCTACCTTCTGCCAGGGCCTTGCCAAAACACCTTCCAGCCTGTGGGTGTTTCTCTCTGTGGGGGCTTGCTGCATACTCCTCTTCCGCACTACATTATCACGGATAATTTTAGCGAAAAAGGGGGCGGTTGTCAAGGGGGGGCTGTTTTTTCAGAAAGCCGCCAGCATAGGAATTACTTTATGTTCCGTGGGCGCTTTCGCTACGACAAAGACGCAGAAGTATCGG
>JAXDTV010000079.1:0-2972 GCA_034089785.1 Eubacterium sp. | reverse complement strand
ATGCATATAATAATGAGATACTTGCAGAAAGTAAGATTTATATTGAACTATCTTCCAAAAATCCACTTAGTAAACTAGGTACACTGGAAGCAAAAGACTTAAAAAACACACCCTGTATTCTTGTGATCAATCAAACCGGTCAAGAGGAAGAGCAGACTTATTACGAAAATATAATCGGATTGCAGGGAGACTTTCTCTTTGCAGACACCATGCAGGAAGCCAGACTTAAAATCATAACCGGACAGGGGTATATGCCTGTGGATGTGATCGGCGACCAGGTCTGGTTTGACACTTCTGTCAGCCAGATCCCCCTTGTCCGGAACCAGTCCCCTGTGAAAAAGACATACTGCGCTTTCTGGAAAAAAGATAATTCCAGGTATTATATTGAAGAATTTGCCGGTATCCTTAAAACCTGTTTTTAATCAGCAAATCTGTCTTGATCCAGCATCTTAACTACCCTGGCTGGATTTCCTACTGCCACTGCATAATCGGGCACATCTTTTGTTACTACCGAACCTGCCCCTACAATCGCATGTTTTCCAACGCATACTCCGGGAAGTATCGTTGCTCCGGCTCCAATCCATGCGTACTCTTTGATCAAAACCGGTTTACATGGCAGGATCCACAAATCATACGGATCATGATTGTTGGAAATAAGCTGCACATTTGCCGCGATCATAGCGTTATCCTCGATGGTAATACCTCCCCTTGCCATAGCAAGAAGGTTTGAATTGATAATAACATTTTTTCCAATCTTTACACTTCCTACACAGGCACCACTGATGGGCGGAGTGATCCGGCTTCCCGCTCCCAGGTTTTCACCAAACAATTCTTTTACCAGATTATCATATTCCTCTGTAAACGGCATCGTGTGATTGATCTGAAACACCAACTGTGCCTGACGCTGTCCTTCTTTTCTCTCTTCTGGAGTAGACTGTCGCAGGTCTACCCGTTCTTCTTCGCACTGCATTTCTACTGATCTCTCCTTATGCTAATGTCTCTTTTACATTCTGGATCCACTGATCAATTTCCTTTTGAGAGGTCACTAATTCACTTCCTCCTGTGGAATCAAACTGTATCTCCATCTCACAAACCGCCTTAGCCCCTTTGCATGCTTTTTTTATGTCCTCGATCACATGACCTGGCCAGCCGCCGTTTGTCATAAACGGAATGACTGTTTTTCCTGCAAAATCCTGTCCATGCAAAAAAGTAAGCATTGCCGGTGCCATGGTATACCACCATGTAGGTGTGCCAATGGCGATAGCCTCATAATCCGAAAGATCCACATCTACTTTCTTGATTTCCGGTTCATAACCTCGATTTACCTCTGCCTGTCCCTGACTTACCACTTCGTCATAACTGCCTTCATAAGGAACTGCTGTATCGATCTTTACAAGGTCTCCGCCCACTTCTTTTTGCAGCATCCTGGCTATTCTCTCCGTATTTCCATTTGACCATGAATAGTATGCAATCAATAATTTCTTCATTTCAATGCACCTCCTGTTATAGAACACAGTATAACACCTAAAGTCCACTGCAGGTCAATGGTTTTTTCTCGCTAACTCATGTAATTTCCCTTTATTATTGTAACGAATACACTCTTTTTCAAGTTTTTCGAAATCAAGACATCTATCTTTTCCCTTATAATTTGAATTGTTAGTACATAGATCGTATAAACAATTAGCCTTATTGATAATCACTTCGGCATTTTTTCTGCACCATGTAATCTCATCTACACACAACTGCTTATAATGTTTTTCAGCGATCGTATCTTTTTTATCCTGTTTAAGATTAACTTTTATTAACTGTTTATCCTCCACTGGAATCATAAGATTATAATTTAGAACGCCTAACATTTTCCCTTTCTTGTCAAATATCTTATCGAAATCAACTCTCGGTTTCATTTTTTTATGTTTTTCTGCCGGATGTGATAACGGAATAAGATACTTATGCTCTTTACATACCACAACAATACCCACATATATGCGATGTTGCTTTCCTATTTGTGGCGAAACAGATGCCACTCGATCATCAATGTTATGTAAATTTCTGATATATTTCATATCTATACGAAATAAATTCAGTCTTCCCTGCTTCATATATCCCCCTAATATTACAAGTGGCTATGCTAAAAAGCATAGCCACTATGAAGAATCACCTGTGGCGATTCTTTCGCTTTTACGACCTCCACTTATAGGTAGGACTCACCTTTACTATTATAATACCAAAATAGAGAAAATAGTCAAGACAATTTATATCCCAGACTAATTATTATCATAAATATCTTCCGTAAATGTCAGACTGCCCCTGTAACCTGCGTAAGTACGGTTAAAAACCAGTCTCTCATTCATTGGGAAAGCCCCCAGTATAAATTGTATATCTTTTTCCAGGGCGATTTCTCGTTCGTTACTGCTGCCAACCAATAAGGTAATTTCCCGTTCTTCCTCTCGTATGGCTTTGTTTATTTCATACTGGTCAGTCAGGAAAAGGACCTTCGGTGGTGCCGCATACTCCAGATCTTCCACCTCATGTATGATCCTTTCTTTGTCTTCCGGCCTGAAAATCGGTTCTGATATAATGACAAGCACAGGCGTAAAACTATAATCATTTGCAAGATACCTGGTAAAGGCCACTGCATTGTTGGCATCCGCCACAACGGCAAAGCGTTTCCAGCTTACAACGCCGATTGCCTGTCCTAAATAACGGTAGACATAGTCCTCTTCCTGTTCAACGACTGACTGTACCATTGTTTCATCCAGTTTCAGTGCCTCTGCCACTGCCCTTACAAATCTTGTCGTATCTGTGGCTCCCACAAAAAGTCCGGGAATGCGGATACTGGGAACTCCAAATTTATCCTCAAATTTTTTTGCAGGTCCCTTAAACAGCCATGGATTTACAATAATATTAAGTGCTGCTCCGGAACATTTTCTTATATCTTCCATATTCTGATGTTTGGTAAAAAATGTATTTAC
>JAXDTV010000135.1:0-5449 GCA_034089785.1 Eubacterium sp. | reverse complement strand
ATTTCCTCCGGCCACATAGATGCCTGTACTTCTCCAATATGCGCTTTTCTCAAGAAATACATACAGATCCTGGACTGTCCGATTCCTCCACCAATGGTGTACGGAAGTTTCTTTTCCAAAATATCTTTCTGGAACGGAAGGTTTTCTCTGTCCTGACATCCGGCTTTTTCTAACTGCTGTTTCAACGCCGTCTCATCTACACGGATACCCATAGAGGAAAGTTCCAAAGCAATATCCAGCACATCATAGTAAACAATGATATCGCCATTTAAAGACCAGTCATCATAGTCCGGTGCACGACCGTCATGAGGTTCGCCGCTCTTTAACTTATCTCCGATCTGCATAAGGAAAATAGCACCATACTGTTTGGCTGCTATATATTCTCTTTCCTTTGCTGTCTTATCCGGATAAAGGTCTTCCAGTTCCTGCGTTGTGACAAAAGTAATATTCTGTGGCAGGATCTTCTCAATGTAATTGTATTGAACAGACATGTAATCCTCTGTTTCCTGCAAAGTCTGATATACTTTTTTCACGATTTCTTTCAAAGTGTGGGTATTTCTTTCTTCTTTATTGATGACTCGTTCCCAATCCCACTGATCTACGAAAATAGAGTGGATATTGTCTGTGTCCTCATCCCGGCGGATGGCATTCATATCTGTATAAAGACCTTCGCCATGAGCAAAGCCATAACGCTTCAGGGCAAAACGCTTCCACTTGGCCAGAGAATGTACGATCTCAACTTCTCTGTCTCCCTGCTCCTTGATTCCAAAAGAAACCGGTCTTTCTACACCATTCAAGTTATCATTCAAACCAGACTCCGGCGCCAGAAACAAAGGTGCTGTCACTCTGGCAAGGTTCAGATTGGCCGCCAACGCCTGCTGAAAGAAATCTTTCACCTTCTTAATAGCCACCTCTGTTTCCCGGATACCCAGTGCCGCTTCATAATTTTCCGGAATAATCAACATACTTTATGCCTCCTTTTATAATTCACAGTTGTTTACAGTTCTTGGGAATGGGATCACATCACGGATGTTCTGCATTCCTGTCAGATACATAACGCATCTTTCAAAACCAAGTCCGAATCCGGCATGTCTTGCTGTACCATATTTGCGCAGATCCAGATAGAAATCATAGTCCTCTTTCTTAAGGCCACACTCGTCCATTCTCTGAACCAGTTTGTCATAATCATCTTCACGCTGGCTTCCACCAATAATCTCACCAATGCCCGGTACCAGACAGTCCATAGCTGCTACAGTTTTGCCATCCTCATTCATCTTCATGTAAAATGCCTTGATCTCTTTTGGATAATCTGTTACAAATACCGGACGATGGAAAATTTCTTCTGTCAGATATCTTTCGTGCTCTGTCTGAAGATCGCATCCCCAGGATACTTTGTACTCGAATTTATCATTGTTTTTCTCCAGAAGTTCAATAGCTTCTGTATAAGTCACACGGCCAAACTCAGATTCTACCACATGATTCAGTCGTTCGATCAATCCCTTGTCTACAAACTTATTGAAAAATGCCATCTCTTCCGGTGCATTTTCAAGAACATAAGAAATCACATATTTAAGCATGCTCTCTGCCAGCATCATGTCATCTTTCAGATCCGCGAAAGCAATCTCCGGCTCGATCATCCAGAACTCTGCCGCATGTCTTGTAGTATTGGAGTTCTCCGCACGGAAAGTAGGCCCAAATGTATAAATATTTTTAAATGCCATGGCATAAGTCTCACCATTTAACTGGCCGCTGACTGTCAGATTGGTCTCTTTATTGAAAAAGTCCTTTGTATAATCTACAGTACCATCTGGATTTTTAGGCACATTCTCCATATCCAGTGTTGTTACACGGAACATCTCACCGGCTCCCTCACAGTCACTACCGGTGATCAGTGGAGTATGCACATATACAAAATCTCTTTCCTGGAAAAACTTGTGGATCGCATATGCGATCAGAGAGCGCACACGAAAAACTGCCTCAAATGTATTGGTGCGCGGACGCAAGTGTGAGATTGTACGAAGATACTCAAATGTGTGTCTCTTAGGCTGCAATGGATATTCCGGTGAGGACACACCCTCGATCTCAACTTCCTCAGCCTGGATCTCAAAAGGCTGTTTGGCATTGGATGTTTCAACCAGAGTTCCTCTTACGATTACCGCTGCTCCAACATTCAGTTTTGAAATTTCCGCAAAATTATCTAATTTATCACTATATACAACCTGAAGCGGCTCAAAAAAAGTTCCGTCATTTACAACCAAAAAACCAAAGCTCTTTGAATCACGGATATTTCTCAGCCATCCTCCGATCTGTACTTCTTTACCAATAAACTTCTCTTTTTCCCGATATAATTCTCGTATATTTGTCAGTTCCATACTATCCTCCAAAAACCAATGTTTATAGTTTGTTCTCTAAAGGAATAGTTTAGCAAACTCTGAGCTTCTTTGCAAGCAAAAAAAGATCGACACCCGAGGATGCCGATCAAAAAAATAAGCGCGAGACGGGACTCGAACCCGCGGCCCCAACCTTGGCAAGGTTGTGCTCTACCAACTGAGCCACTCGCGCATTTGTTCGTGTTCTGTTCTGAACACGAACACTACTTTATCATGTTTATAAATAATTGTCAAGACTTTTTTACATTTCTTTTACCCAAATTTATTCATAACCATTCTAAGCATTAATAATCTTGGAAAAATCTGGTTTCAAAGATGCTCCGCCTACTAAACCGCCGTCTATATTCGGCTCATTCAGCAATTCTTTCGCATTCTCCGGTTTCATTGATCCACCGTACAGGATGCGGATTGTATCAGCTGTTTCATCATCATACAAATCCCTTACAATCCTTCGGATCTCCGCACACACTTCCTCTGCCTGGTCGGCTGTCGCCGTCTCGCCTGTGCCAATCGCCCAGATCGGCTCATAAGCAATAATAGCAGCTTTTGCCTGCTCCTTCGTTACATTCTGCAGTGCAATCTTGATCTGCATACGGATCCAGTCAATATATACCTTCTGCTTTCTCTGGCACAAAGTTTCGCCACAGCAGATAATCGGTATAATTCCATGCTCAAAGGCTTTCAACACTTTTTTATTTACATTGTCATCGGTCTCTTTGAAATGTTCTCTTCTCTCCGAATGACCTATAATGGTGTATTTAACCCCTGCATCTTCCAACATTTCCGGTGAAATTTCGCCTGTGTAAGCACCATTTTCCTGGAAATAGAAATTCTGGGCTCCAATACTGACGCTGCTGCCTTTGGTCGCCTCTACCGCAGGTATAATGTCGATAGACGGAACGCAGAATACCACATCCACATTGGAATTATCAATGGATGGAAGCAGCTGCTTGATCAATGCTACCGCCTCAGACGGAGTCTTATTCATTTTCCAGTTACCAGCAATAAATCTTTTTCTAGCCATTTACATGCCCCCTTATTCCTTCTCAAAAGGGTGGCAGACTGGCTGCCACCTAAAACACCCTAAATCATTTTTATTTATCATTTGCTGCTGCAACACCCGGGAGTTCTTTACCTTCAAGGAATTCAAGAGATGCTCCACCACCTGTAGAAATGTGGCTCATCTTATCTCCAAATCCAAGATTGTTACATGCTGCTGCACTGTCGCCGCCACCGATAATCGTAGTGGCGCCTTCCAGATCTGCCATAGCCTGTGCTACTGCAATCGTTCCTTTTGCAAAGTTTGGCATCTCAAAGCATCCCATTGGTCCGTTCCAAACAACTGTCTTAGCACCTTTAATAGCATCTGCAAAAAGTTCTGCTGTCTTTGGTCCGATATCCAGTCCTTCCATGTCATCCGGAATTTCACCACGGCCAACTACTTTGAAATTAGCATCGTTAGAGAAATCGTCTGCTACTACAGTATCAACAGGAATCAAAAGTTTAACACCTTTATCTTTTGCCTTCTGCTCCATTTTCTTAGCATAGTCTTTATAATCCTCTTCCAGAAGAGATTTACCTACAGGCTCACCGTTAGCTGCCATAAATGTATATGCCATTCCACCACCGATGATGAGTGTATCTACTTTGTCCAGAAGATTTTCGATAACAGAAATCTTGGAAGAAACTTTCGCACCGCCAAGGATTGCTACAAAAGGTCTCTCCGGATTGTTTACTGCGTTGCCAAGGAAATCAATTTCTTTCTGCATCAAATATCCAACAACAGCTGTATCTACATACTTGGTAACACCTACATTAGAGCAGTGAGCTCTGTGAGCTGTTCCGAATGCATCATTTACAAATACATCTGCCAGGGAAGCCAGTTCTTTGGAGAAATTATCCTCATTCTTTGTTTCCTCTGCACGATAGCGAGTATTCTCAAGAAGAACTACATCTCCGTCTTTCATGGCTGCTACCGCTGCTTTTGCATTTTCACCTACAACCGTATCGTCTTTTGCAAAAACAACATCCTGTCCAAGGAGTTCTTTCAATCTCTCTGCTACAGGAGCCAGTGAAAGTTCTGGTTTTGGCTCTCCTTTTGGCTTGCCAAGGTGGGAACAAAGAATCACTTTACCGCCATCTGCGATCAGCTTTTTAATTGTTGGAAGTGCTGCCACCAGACGATTCTCATCTGTGATTTTTCCATCCTGCAGTGGTACATTGAAGTCGCAGCGAACTAATACTCTTTTGCCTTTTACATTAATATCATCAACTGATTTTTTATTTAACATTTTATCGAAACCTCCATATTTATTTTCTTTTCGCACTATTTCATTAAGGAAAAAAGGATCCGGCCCAACAGACCGGACCCTTTCAGGATCAATACCAATACTAGCTGGTTTAATTATGCCAACTCACTGAAGTACTTGATTGTACGAACCATCTGGCTTGTGTAAGAGTTCTCATTGTCATACCAAGATACAACCTGAACTTCATACAGATCATCAGCCACTTTGGATACCATTGTCTGAGTTGCATCAAACAAAGAACCAAATCTCATTCCAACGATATCGGAAGAAACGATCTCATCTTCGTTGTATCCGAAAGATTCGTTAGATGCAGCTTTCATTGCTGCGTTGATTCCGTCAACAGTGATGTCGCTTCCCTTAACAACAGCAGTAAGAATTGTTGTAGAACCTGTAGGTGTAGGAACACGCTGAGCAGAACCGATCAATTTGCCGTTCAATTCTGGAATAACAAGACCGATTGCTTTTGCTGCACCAGTGCTGTTTGGAACGATGTTAACAGCTGCTGCACGAGATCTTCTCAAATCGCCTTTTCTCTGAGGACCATCAAGAGTCATCTGGTCACCTGTGTAAGCATGGATTGTTACCATGATACCGGACTGGATCTCTGCATATTTGTTAAGAGCATCAGCCATAGGAGCCAGGCAGTTTGTTGTACAGGAAGCTGCAGAAATGATTGTATCATCAGCTTTCAGTGTATTGTGGTTTGTGTTATAAACGATAGTAGGAAGATCATTTCCTGCCGGAGCAGAA
>JAXDTV010000085.1:0-21883 GCA_034089785.1 Eubacterium sp. | reverse complement strand
CCGATCATCCAGCCACCTATTATGAAACTCCTTACAACGAAAAAAGAGAGAGAGATCAAGATGGAGCAGCTTCGTCCTGTTTCCAAGCTGGAGAGGATCCTGTTCCCGATCGTTGTAACGGTTGTAGTATGTCTGCTGCTTCCTAGTACTGCACCTTTGGTAGGTATGCTGATGCTTGGTAACCTGTTCAAAGAGTCAGGTGTAGTAAAACAGCTGGCAGAGACAGCATCCAACGCATTGATGTATATTGTAGTTATCCTGCTTGGTACATCCGTAGGAGCTAAAACAAGTGGAGCAAACTTCCTGGTACCAACTACATTGAAGATTGTAGTTCTGGGACTGGTAGCTTTCGCAATCGGAACAGCAGCCGGCGTATTGTTCGGTAAGATCATGTGCTGGGCAACAAAGGGAAAAGTAAATCCTTTGATCGGTTCAGCCGGTGTATCCGCCGTACCAATGGCAGCCCGTGTATCACAGAAAGTTGGTTCCGAAGCAGATCCTACAAACTTCCTTTTGATGCATGCCATGGGACCAAATGTAGCCGGAGTAATCGGAACGGCAGTAGCAGCCGGTGTGTTCATGGCTATCTTTGGAGTATAATTGATTCAACAATATAAGGAGGAATAAACAAATGGCAGAAATTCAGAAAAAGCCGATCAAGATCACAGAGACCGTTCTTCGTGACGCACATCAGTCTTTGATCGCTACAAGAATGACAACAGAGCAGATGTTGCCTATTATAGATAAAATGGATAAAGTCGGATACCATGCAGTAGAGTGCTGGGGAGGAGCTACATTTGATGCTTCCCTTCGATTCTTGAAAGAAGACCCATGGGAAAGACTTCGTAAGTTGAGAGACGGATTTAAAAATACAAAACTTCAGATGCTGTTCCGTGGACAGAATATCCTTGGATACAATCATTACGCAGATGATGTAGTTGAGTATTTTGTACAGAAATCCATTGCAAATGGTATTGATATCATTCGTATCTTTGACTGCTTGAATGATATGCGTAACTTAAAGACAGCCGTAAGTGCTGCTAATAAAGAAAACGGACATGCTCAGATTGCTCTTTCTTATACATTAGGTGATGCGTACACATTGGACTACTGGAAAGAAATTGCAAAAGAGATCGAGGACATGGGCGCTAAATCTCTTTGCATCAAGGATATGGCAGGTCTTCTGACTCCATACAAAGCAACTGAGTTAGTAGAAGCATTGAAAGATTCCGTTGATATTCCGATCGATCTTCATACACATTACACCTCAGGTGTTGCTTCTATGACCTATCTGAAGGCAGTAGAGGCAGGATGCGATATTATTGATACAGCCATCAGCCCATTCGCATTGGGAACCAGCCAGCCGGCTACGGAAGTTATGGTTGAGACCTTTAAAGGTACACCATACGATACAGGACTGGATCAGAACCTTCTGGCTGAGATCGCAGAGTACTTCCGTCCAATCCGTGAGGATGCTCTTGCAAGCGGTCTGATGAATACAAAGGTACTGGGTGTCAATATCAATACACTCCGTTACCAGGTACCGGGCGGAATGCTTTCCAACCTTGTTTCCCAGCTGAAAGAAATGGGACAGGAAGATAAATTTGAGCAGGTACTGGAAGAAGTACCTCGCGTTCGTAAAGATTTTGGAGAGCCACCACTGGTTACACCATCTTCTCAGATCGTAGGAACACAGGCAGTGCTGAATGTAGTTTCCGGCGAGCGTTATAAAATGGTTACGAAGGAATCCAAGAAACTTCTTTCCGGTGAATTTGGTAAAACGGTTAAGCCGTTTGATCCGGAAGTACAGAAGAAGTGTATCGGTGATACAAAGCCGATTACATGCAGACCAGCCGATCTGATCGAGCCACAGCTTAAGAAGATCGAGGCAGAGATGTCTCAGTGGAAAGAGCAGGATGAGGATGTACTTTCTTATGCATTGTTCCCACAGGTTGCTACAGATTTCTTCAAATATCGTGAAGCGCAGAAGACAAAAGTGGATGCAACATTGGCAGATAAAGAAAACCAGGTTTATCCGGTATAAGTTGTTTATGAAAAAAGGGGAAGGCTTGCTGTTACTGCAAGCCTTCTTTTGAATCAAAGGAAAATCACACAAGGGGAGCAGAAATGGAAACATTCTTTACCAGACGGCGTCTTATAAAAATAATCAGGTATATCATAAAAACAGAACAAGAGAGGAACTGCTCTGGTTTGTAAAAGAGTGTACAACGGAGTACAAACAGATCAATCTATTCTGCCCGAAGGAGCAGATTTCAGTCCTGATCAGTAAAAAAGGGAAAATTACGATAAAAAGGCAGAAAAATACAGCGGTAAAAGAATTGTCACTGCAGCATAACCGGAAAAAGAAGTATATTCTGCCGGAAGATAAACCGGTTCCTTTTCTGGTGGAATTGGGGATCCAGACTTCCCAGGGCAAATTGGTGGATAAAAAAATCAAGAAGTTCAAGCAGATCAATCGTTTTTTGGAATTTATCAAGGATGTGGAGAAAGAACTGCCGGAAGACCGTCCGGTGACCATCATTGATTTTGGATGCGGCAAGTCTTATCTGACTTTTGCAGTATATTATTATCTTCATGAAATGCAGAAAAAAGCGGTAAACATCATTGGACTGGATCTGAAAGAAGCAGTGATCCGTCATTGCAATGAACTGGCTGAGAAATTTGGCTATCAGGATCATCTGAAATTTTACCACGGAGATATCAGCGATTATGAAGGAGTAGACCGGGTAGACATGGTTATGACGCTCCATGCCTGTGATGTGGCTACGGATTATGCTCTTCACAAGGCGGTATCATGGAATGCCAAAGTCATATTGTCGGTTCCCTGCTGTCAGCATGAGGTAAATAAACAGATACAAAGCCAGTTGTTGCAGCCGGTGCTCAAATATGGTTTTTTAAAAGAAAGAATGTCTGCGCTTATTACAGACGGACTGAGAGCAAATCTTCTGGAATAGGAAGGGTATGATGTGCAGATCCTGGAGTTTATTGATATGGAGCATACCCCTAAAAATCTTTTGATCCGCGGAGTGAAGCGAGGAAAGACAGAGTCAGCAAAAGAAAAAGAGGCGTATGCCGGTTTGTGTGACGCGCTGCACATTCATACAACATTGGAAAATTTATTAGAAGATAGGTGAAACCCATGAATGGAAAAACAAATCTTTTAGTGGTGGACGGATCCAAAACGACGATGCGCCATATTGACAGTATTTTTGGCGGCTATTGCCAGGTGCATCTGGCCCGGACCGGTATCGAAGCGACGGATGTGGTGGAAATAAAGCCCATTGATATCATTATTATGAACCGGAACCTGCCGGATATGGATGGTTTTGAACTGCTGGAAAAGTGGAACAAAGAAGGGCTGACCGAAGAGGTCTCGGTTGTAATAGCCGGAGATGAGAGAGACAAACAACAGGAAGTAGAGGCTTTACAGAAAGGTGCTGCGGATTATATCGGCATGCCGTTTGTGCCGGAAATCTTAAAACTCCGGGTGGACCATCTGGTAGAACTTCATTATTACCTGAAAGAACTGGAATCAGAGATCAAAAAGCAGAAGAAAAAAGTAAGTGATCTTTCCTTTCAGACCATGATCACCATTGCCCATACCATTGATCTGAAAGACCGTTACGGTGAAGGACATTCCCTCCGTGTGGCGCTGTATTCCAGAGAAATCGCAAGAAGACTTGGATGGACGGCAGAAGAACTGGAAAACCTGTACAATGTGGCACTGCTCCATGATATTGGAAATATTGCCATTGAGGACAGTATTTTGAATAAGATGGGAACCCTTACAGAACAGGAATATGAAAGTGTTAAACGCCATACGAAAGTAGGGGCGGATATTGTTAAAAATACTACCTTTATCCCGGGGATTAAAGAGGGTATCAGTTATCACCATGAGAGATATGACGGAGCCGGCTATGTGGGATTAAAGGGAAAAGATATTCCGCTTATTGCCAGGATCCTGGCAGTGGCAGATGCGGTAACTGCCATGGAAGAGGACCGGCCATTCCGCAGACGCTTATCATCTATGGAACTGGAGAAAGAACTGATCAGCAACAAAGGCAAGCAGTTTGACCCGGATATTGTGAATGTGGCAGTAGAAATGCTCCATGAGGGCTATGATGTAGATGAAAAACTGTCCCAGATGATGAAGCAGATTTCCGGGGATGTCAGTGAAACCGGTGAATTGATGAGACAGGTTGTGACCACATCCACCCAGGAGACAAAAAGCGAACTGGAAAAAGATTCTCTGACCGGATTTTTGAACCGGCGTTCCTTTGAAGAAAAAATAGAAAAATTCCTGCGCAAGCCTATGTCTTATGGAACCTTTTTCATGATGGATATGGATAATTTTAAATCCGTCAACGATACCTATGGACATCTGGCAGGAGACGAGCTAATCCTGACTTTTGTAGAGATCATTAAAAGCTGTGTGAGAGAGCAGGATTTTGTGTGCCGTGTAGGCGGAGATGAGTTCGCTATCTTTTTCCCATATCTGGACAAAGAGAAAGTAATCCGCAAGAGAGCGGATGAGATCATAAGCCGCTTTGCCAAGGAAAGGGACCGCCTGGGATATTCCAATTGTTCTGTGTCCATCGGAATCATGACCAAGTACGCAAAAAGTAACAACATGGATTATGACAATCTGTATAAATGTGCGGATAATGCGCTGTATTATGTAAAGAATAACGGAAAAGACGATTTCCATATTTACGCCAGTGCTATTATGGATGGCGGAATGGACAGCCTGGAGCAGGAACAGATCGATATACAGCAGCTGATCCACCGGGTAGCGGAACGGAAGGAATATATGGGAGCGTACCGGGTAGAATACGACAGTTTTTCGTATATATATCGTTTTATCGCAAGAAATGTGGAGCGGACCAAACAGCCGGTGCAGATTGTTTTATTTACATTCCCTCTCAAAGAAAAAAGTGAAGAGGAAGTGGCGAAAATCCAGAACAGTCTGGCGCTGCTGGAAAAGGCCATCGCCCAGTCACTGCGAAGAGGGGATGTGACTTCCCGTATGAGCCTGACCCAGCAGATCGTGATCCTTATGGGAGCCAACAAAGAAAACGGAATGCATGTAGTAGACCGTATGGTTCAGTGTTATGAAGGCCTGGCAGGAAAAGATGGGCTGAAATTTGAATACGATATAAAGGATGTTTCGGGCACAAAAAAAGATGAAAAAAATCCTTGACATACCCCGGAATATCCAGTATACTACCACCTGTAAAGAAAAAAACTTTACAGGTGGTGTTGTAAATGGAAAAGACAACTTCCTCTTCCGAGGTAGATGAGCTGATGGAACTCTCGTATTTGTATGATTTCTATGGAAATCTGTTAAAAGAGAACCACAGGCTGATCTTTGAAGATTATATTTTGAACAATCTGTCTTTAGGAGAGATTGCGGCAGAGCGCGGCATTACCCGTCAGGGTGTTTATGACATTGTGAAGCGGTGTAAGAAGCGGCTGAAAGAATATGAAGATAAATTGTGTCTGGTGGATAAGTTTCAGCGGACAAAGGACAAACTGCAGCAGATCGAAGAGATTGCCGGTGAGAGCCAGGATGTAGAAGGGGCTCAGGCGATTTCTGCGCTGGCAGAGCAGATTTATGAGATGATTTAGTATTTTGTTTCAGAAGAAAGGCGGTAAACTATGGCATTTGATAGTTTAACAGCAAAACTTCAGAATGTATTTAAAGGCCTCCGGGGAAAAGGAAGACTGACCGAGGCAGATGTAAAGGCAGCACTGAAAGAAGTTAAGATGGCACTTCTTGAGGCAGATGTAAACTTCAAAGTAGTAAAGGAGTTTGTAAAAGCAGTTCAGGAGAAAGCCACCGGAGAAGATGTGCTGAACAGCCTGACACCGGGACAGACGGTGATCAAGTATGTAAATGAAGAACTGGTGCACATGATGGGCGAGACTACCACAGAGATTGCTTTGCAGCCGGCCAATGAGATCACAGTGATCATGATGTGTGGTCTCCAGGGTGCAGGTAAAACCACTACCACAGCCAAGATTGCCGGTAAGTTAAAGCAGAAAGGCCGCCGGCCGCTGTTAGCTGCCTGTGATATTTACCGTCCGGCTGCCATCGAGCAGTTGAAGATCAACGGTGAGAAACAGGGTGTGCCTGTATTTTCCATGGGCACAGGGCATAGTCCTGTGGACATTACGAAAGCTGCGCTGGAGCATGCAAAGAGCAATGGAAACAATGTTCTGATCCTGGATACAGCCGGCCGTCTTCATGTAGATGAAGAGATGATGGAAGAACTGCAGAATATTAAAAAAGCAGTTACCGTGCATCAGACGATTCTGGTTGTGGATTCCATGACAGGTCAGGATGCGGTAAATGTAGCCAAGACCTTTGATGAAAAACTTTCTGTAGACGGTGTGGTCCTGACTAAGTTAGACGGTGACACCAGAGGTGGTGCGGCCTTGTCCATCCGGGCAGTGACCGGAAGACCGATCTATTATGTTGGTATGGGCGAGAAATTGTCGGATCTGGAGCAGTTTTATCCGGATCGTATGGCATCCCGTATTCTTGGTATGGGAGATGTATTGTCTCTGATCGAGAAAGCGGAAGAGCAGATTGACGAAGAGCAGGCAGCCAAACTTGCCAAAAAGATCAAGAAAGCCGAATTCGATTTTAACGATTTTCTGGAACAGATGCAGCAGATGAAGAAAATGGGAGGATTGTCAAGCATCCTCAGCATGCTGCCGGGCATGGGACTTCCGGATAACTTAAATATAGATGATGATGCGCTGAAAGGAACAGAGGCTATTATATACTCCATGACCATTGAAGAGCGCACCAACCCGTCCATTATCAATCCGTCCAGAAAAAGGCGGATCGCAGCCGGAGCAGGCGTGGATATCAGTGCGGTGAACCGTCTGATCAAGCAGTTTGAGCAGAGCCGCAAGATGATGAAACAGATGTCGGGTATGATGTCTGGCAAGGGACGCCGCCGTGGAGGCAAGGGTGGGTTCAATTTCCCATTCGGTATGTAAAATATAAATCACACCAAAACCGCTTTAAGCGTTTGGATATATTATTTAGTTCACTTGAAGGAGGTGAAATCATGGCAGTAAAAATCAGATTGAAAAGATTAGGTCAGAAAAAGGCTCCATTTTATAGAATTGTTGTCGCTGACGAAAGATCTCCAAGAGATGGAAAGAACATCGCTGAGATTGGTACTTATGATCCAAATCAGGAACCTTGTGTTGTTAAGGTAGATGAGGAAGCAGCTAAGAAATGGTTGGCAAATGGTGCTCAGCCTACAGATGTTGTTGCTCGTTTGTTCAAACAGGCAGGAATTGAAAAGTAAGATGCATAGTTTTTGAACTATGTGAGATTGGAGGCTAGTATGAAAGAGTTAGTAGAAGTGATTGCTAGCGCACTGGTAGACAATCCAAGTGAAGTCGTTGTTACAGAGACAGAGACGGAGGAAGGGATTGTACTCAGCCTGACAGTAGCTCCTGACGATATGGGTAAAGTTATCGGAAAACAGGGACGCATCGCCAAAGCGATCCGTACTGTAGTTCGTGCTGCCGGATCCAAAGGAGACAAAAAGATCATGGTAGATATTCAGTAATACAATGAAATACCATAAAGACCCTGTGAGATTTTCTTACAGGGTTTTCTACTAAGTAAAAGAAAGGAAAAAGTTCAATGGAAAAGAAAGATGATCTGCTCCGTATCGGAGTAGTGACCACCACCCATGGCATTGCAGGGGAGGTAAAGGTGTTTCCCACCACAGATGATGTAAATCGGTATAAAAAAACAGATGAAGTGGTTCTTGTAACGAAAAACGGAAATCTGTTGTTACATATAGAGCGTGCCAGATTTTTCAAAAATCTGGTGATTGTTAAGTTCAAGGAATTCAATAACATTAATGAGGTAGAAGGGTTCCGCAAATGCGACCTGATGGTCACAAGAGAAAATGCGCTGCCACTGGAAGAAGGACAATATTACCTCTGCGATGTAATCGGTGCCACGGTGTACAATGAAGAGGATGATTCCGTGATTGGTGAGGTAAAAGATGTGATCGAGACAGGAGCCAATAATGTGTTTGCCATTGCTCTTCCGGATGGCAGAGAGGTGCTTTTTCCGGTGATTGACGACTGCATCAAAGAAGTGAATACCGAAGAGGGACGGGTTGTAGCCCATGTGATGAAAGGACTAATGGATGAATGAAATATTATGTTATGACATTATTTCCTGAAATGTTTGAACAGGTAATGGGCTCCAGCATTATGGGAAAGGCCATTGACCAGGGGCTCATTGAACTGGAGATTTTAAATATCAGGGATTTTACTCTGGACAAACATAACAAGGTGGACGATTATCCTTACGGCGGCGGCGCCGGTATGGTAATGGAGGCCGAGCCGATCTACCGCTGTTATGAAGAAATCTGTTCCCGGGCAGGGAAGAGGCCGGCCGTTGTTTACATGACTCCTCAGGGAGAAGTTTTTTCCCAGAGAAAGGCAGAGAATCTCAGCACAAAGGATGAAATCGTTTTTCTCTGTGGCCACTATGAAGGGGTAGATGAACGGGTGCTGGAAGAAATCGTTACAGATTATCTGTCCATTGGAGATTATGTGCTGACAGGAGGCGAACTGCCGGCCATGGTAATGATGGATGCCATAGCAAGACTTGTGCCGGGGGTTCTGAATAACGAAGAATCCGCAGAGACTGAAAGTTTTTCCGATGGCCTTCTGGAACATCCACAGTATACCAGACCGGCGGAGATCCTGGGACGAAAAGTGCCGGATGTACTCCTTAGCGGCCACCATGAAAATATCGCCAAATGGCGCCAGGAAGAAAGCCTGCGCCGGACCAAAGAAAGGCGGCCTGATCTCTATGAGGAGTGGGAGAAGAGGCAGTGATTTAGGGTTGATTTTTGGGTTGTATCTCCTGTCTGAAAAGTTTGCTCCTCGTGGGCGCTTTCGCTACGATAAGCCCGTAGCGGTATGGAAGTCATGATGAATCATGACATCTCATACCGACGGGCTTATACCCACTCGTGGCAAAACTTTTCAGACAGGGGAGAATACGAAAAAACAATCCCTAAAATCACAGAGAAAAAATTAGAGGCAGCCTGAGATCGGAAAGAACAAGGGGACAGCCCATACTGTTACGCTCTTAATTAGCGAAAGCGCCCATGTGAGTAAATCTTTTTTTATGCCAGAAAACCAGTAAATCTTTAAATCCCAGACAAAACCAAACAAATATAGGCTTGCTTTTTGTTTATTAAAAAGGTATAATCAAACTATGTATGTAGAATAAAAAAAGGGGGCAAAACAATGAGCCGAACAGCAACATGTGACAGAAACACCAAAGAAACCCAGATCCATATCGAATTGAACATAGATGGAACCGGTATATATAACATTGATACCGGAGTGGGATTTTTCGATCATATGCTGGAGGGATTTGCCCGCCATGGATTATTTGATCTGACAGTTAAGGTAAAAGGTGACACACAGGTGGATGCGCACCATACGGTAGAGGATACCGGTATTGTGCTGGGAAAAGCATTTCTAAGTGCACTGGGAGACAAGGCAGGCATTGCCCGTTTTGGTTATTTTATTCTTCCTATGGATGATGCACTGGTGCTTGCAAGTCTGGATTTTTCAGGCAGGATGTATTTTGATTTTGAGGCAGATCTGAAGGCAGAGAGACTGGGAACCATGGAGACAGAAGTGGTCCGCGAGTTCTTTATGGGACTGGCAGGCGGTGTTGGCATGAATCTGCATATCCGCCAGATGGCAGGAGAAAATACCCATCATGTGGTGGAGGCTATGTTTAAGGCTGTAGCAAAGGCAATGGATATGGCGTCCAAGGTAGATGAAAGAATCCAGGGAGTATTATCAACCAAAGGTGTACTGTAGCACCCACAGGGAGGAGAACATTATGGCTTACAAAAAGATTATTCCATTTATCAATGGGGAGAATGAACTGGCGTCGAATATTGTACGGATGGCACAGCAATACTGTTTCCAGGGAGCGGATCAGCTCTTTTTGTACAATTATTCCAAGATAGAGCAAGAACGGGAAGAGTTTTTGGGCGCACTGAAAAAAGTAGAAAAAAATATTGATATTCCGTTTATAGCAGGAATGTATGCAGAGCGGTTTGAAGATATTAAGAAGGCATTTTACACCGGAGCAGATAAAGTAGTGATCAAGTATGATATCTGTCCGGACGAAAGTCTGATCAAAGAAGCGGTGGACCGCTTTGGTAAAGACAAGATTTTAGTAGAGATCGCAGAAGAACTTGCTTTTGAAAAAATGGACCTGCCGGTAGATACACTGCTTTTGAAACATGTAGATGCAGGAAAAGTATTGGGTGAAAAGATACTGGCATCCGGCAAGAATGTACTGATCCGGGACAGCCTGCTGCGGAACGATCTGGAAGATCTGATGAAACTGCCGGGCGTGCTGGGAGTTTCCACCAACTATTATGAAAATAAAAATCTTCAGAAAGTCAAGAGAAGATTAAAAGAAGCCGGTGTGGAGACCAATGTATTTGAAAGTGCCATTCCGTTTTCAGAATTTAAGTTAAATGACCAGGGGCTGATCCCCTGCGTCGTACAGGATTACAAAACAGGCCAGGTTCTGATGCTGGCTTATATGAATGAAGAGTCTTATCAGGCTACCTGCGAGACCGGCAGGATGACTTATTATAGCCGCAGCCGCCAGGAACTTTGGTGCAAAGGAGATACATCCGGACATTATCAGTATGTGAAGGAACTTTCCTTAGACTGTGACAACGACACGATCTTAGCCAAGGTGCATCAGATCGGAGCCGCCTGTCATACCGGTTCTTATAGCTGCTTTTTTAAAGACCTGGCAAAGACCGAATATAATGATGTGAATCCGATGACGATTTTACAAGAGGATATGGAAACAATCCTGGAGCGGAAAAAGAACCCTAAAGAAGGCTCTTATACGAATTATCTGTTTGACAAAGGAATTGATAAGATCCTGAAAAAATGCGGAGAAGAGGCATCAGAGATTATTATTGCAGCTAAAAATCCGGATGCAGAAGAATTGAAATATGAAATTGCTGACTACCTTTATCATATGATGGTATTAATGGTAGAGTGCGGTCTGTCCTGGGATGATGTAACAAAGGAACTGGCAAATCGAAGATAGAAAAGGAAGGTGTATTGTATGTACGCAAATACAGTAGGTGAAGCGTTTATTTATTATGGAATCCGTCTTGTAGTATTTACAGCGGTGGCAGCATTAGGTATATGGGCCGGCATCAAACTTCGCCGGAACAAGGACAAAAAACAAGCTGAGTAAGGTGATTATATGGTTGGTAGAAAAAGAAAAAGACTGGGAGACCTGCTGATCGGGGCAGGGGTCATTTCCATTGAGCAGTTAGGTGAAGCTCTCAAAAAGCAGAAAGAACTGGGACTGCGTCTTGGTGAGACGCTGATCGAGTTAAATTATACCGATGAAAATGAAATTGTAGAAGCAATCCACAAGCAGATGGGCTTTCCTATCGCCAGGATCCGCGAGGCAAAATTACAGCCGGAAGTTATTTCCCTTTTGTCGGAGTCCATTGTCCGCAAACACAGGGTACTTCCTTTTGAGGTAGATGAAAACAACCCGAATATTCTCCGGGTTGCCATGGAAGATCCGCTGAACATTATTGCCATTGATGACCTGGCCATCGTTACCAATATGCAGATCGAGCCCATGGTTGCGTCGCCGTCAGACATCCGTTTTGGTATTGAGAGATACTACGGTAATGAACAGGTTGCCAAGATGGCAGACGCCTACAGTAAAGAGCGTAAAGAGCAGATCAGTGCCAGAGAAAGCCAGGAAGCAGACAACGAAGAAGTAGATACAGCACCGATCGTAGTGCTGGTAAATAAGATCATTGAGCAGGCCGTAAATGAGCGTGCCAGTGATATACATATTGAGGCACTGGAGGACAGTGTCCGCGTTAGATTCCGTATCGACGGTGTCATGCAGGAAATGATGCGCTATGAAAAAGAACTTCTTCCGGCTATCGTGGCCCGTATCAAGATCATCAGTGGTATGAATATTTCGGAAAAAAGAGCACCACAGGACGGCCGTATGACACAGCGGTTTGACCGTGTAGAATACGATATCCGTGTTTCCAGTCTTCCTACTGTGTTTGGTGAGAAGATCGTTATGCGTCTGGCCTCCAAGTCAGCACTGACAAGAGATAAAAAAGACCTGGGATTCCCGGAAGAAGAGTTACGCCGTTTTGAGGCACTGGTAAAAAATCCTCACGGCATCATTCTGGTAACAGGACCAACCGGAAGTGGTAAGTCTACCACACTGTATACCGTTTTAAGTGAGTTAAATTCCGGAGATGTAAATATCATCACCGTTGAGGACCCGGTAGAGGCCGATGTAGATGGAATCAACCAGGTTCAGGTAAATGAAAAAGCAGGACTGACCTTTGCTTCGGCACTTCGTTCTATCCTGCGTCAGGACCCGGACATCATCATGATCGGAGAGATCCGAGACGAGGAGACAGCGGAAATTGCGGTAAAAGCCGCTATCACCGGACACTTGGTAGTCAGCACACTGCATACAAACAGTGCGGCCAGCACCATTACCCGTATGGAGGATATGGGAATTGAGCCGTATCTGATCGCAGACTCTACCGTAGGTATCATCGCACAGCGACTGGTCAGAAGACTTTGCCCGAAATGCAAGAAGCCTCATGCCATGAATGATATGGATAAACAGAGACTCCGCATGCAGGGAAAAGGAACGCCGACGATTTATGAGCCGGGCGGAACCAACTGTGCGTTCTGCAACGGTACCGGATTCCGCGGGCGAATCGGTGTTTATGAGATCATGCCGCTGACTCCGGAGATTCGACGGGTCGTAGCAGCCGGTGGGGGTGCAGAAGAAATCCAGAAAGTGGCATTGCAGCAGGGAATGACAACACTGCGCCGTGGTGCTGCCAAACTGGTTTTGCAAGGCGTTACATCGATATCTGAAGTGGAGCGTATCGCCACAGAATAAACAGGGATAAATGATTATAAAAAGGGGTAAAAAAATGAGAATTGATGAGCTTTTAAGACAGGCAAGAGAAATGAGGGCATCGGACCTTCATGTTTCGGTGGGTATCCCGCCTAAATGCCGTGTAAACGGAGAGTTGGTGGCGCTGCCATGTGGCATTATCATGCCCAATGATTCCAAAGCACTGGTAGAACAGATGATACCGCCGAGAATGGTAGAAAAGTTTAACGAAGACGGGGAGATCGACTTTTCCTATGCAGCCAGAAATCTGGGACGATTCCGTGTGAATGTATTTAAACAGCGTGGGGTACTGTCCTTTGTAATCCGTCTGGTCAACAGCAAGATCCCAACACCGGAGCAGTTAGGCCTTTCCAAAGAGATCGTTGATCTTACAAAGAAAAAGAGAGGACTGGTGCTGGTAACAGGACCAACCGGAAGTGGTAAATCTACAACGCTGGCTTCTATGATTGATGTGATCAACCAGAATTACAACAAACATATCATTACGCTGGAAGACCCAATCGAGTATTTACATAACCATGCCAAATCCGTGGTAAACCAGAGAGAGATCGGGTTTGACACACAGGGTTATGCACCGGCACTGCGAGCAGCACTGCGTGAGGATCCGGATGTGATCCTGGTAGGAGAGATGCGAGACCTGGATACGATTGCTACAGCGATCACAGCGGCAGAGACAGGCCACCTTGTATTTTCAACACTGCATACCATCGGTGCGGTTCCTACCATTGAGCGTATTATCGATGTATTTCCTACATCCCAGCAGCCTCAGATCCGTATCCAGCTGGCTACTCTGCTGGAGGCCGTTGTGTCTCAGCAGCTTTTGCCAACAGCAGATAAAAAAGGTCGTGTAGCGGCTTTTGAGATCATGTTTCCAAACAGTGCCATCCGCAATCTGATCCGAGAATCCAAGGCTCATCAGATTCCATCCATTATCCAGACCAGCCGGGCTGACGGTATGATCACCATGGATGATGCGTTGTTTGATCTGTACCGGGCAAGAAAGATAACCAAAGAAGAAGCAATTTCCTTTGCACAGGATAAAACAAGTTTGCTTCGTAAGTTGTTTTAGAAAGGGGGACTTACCAAATGGCTCGATTTAAATATGTCCTGACGGATAAGTATGGTAAACAGAAAAAAGGTGTGGTAGAATCGCCAAGCCAGGAACAGGCCGTTGCCAAACTGACGGCAGAAGGCGGCGTAGTCATGGAGATCCATGAATCTGCCTCCATTGATGATGCAAAATGGAATATTACCATCGGTAATCCGGTAAAGAAGAAGGATATTACGATTTTTTGTAAACAGTTTCACAGTATTTTAAATGCAGGTGTAACCCTGATCGACGGTTTACATATGGTTACCGACCAGACAGAGAATAAGGCGTTGAAAAAAGCCCTCAGCAATGTAACCACTTCGGTGGAAAAAGGTGATTCTCTTGCCAATGCCATGAAAGCAGAAGGGAAAGTATTCCCTGAGATTCTGATCCACATGGTGGCAGCCGGAGAAGTAACCGGTAATCTGGAAGTGTCCTTTGAGCGTATCTGTAAACAGTTTGACAAGGACATGAAACTGGTGTCCATGGTCCGTTCTGCCATGATCTATCCGATCGTGGTGCTGGTAGTAGCAGTAGCCGTTGTTATCATTTTGCTGAAGACCGTGATTCCTAACTTCCAGGATGCCTTCGATTCCATGGGAGCGGAACTGCCGGCGCTGACCAAGGCAGTTGTGGCAGCCAGTCAGTTTGTTACCAATAACTTCTTACCGTTGATCGGCGGCATTATCTTGTTTATTGCCCTGATCCTTTACCTGAAGAGTACAGAGACAGGAAAAATGTGTACCAGTAAACTGGTGTTGAAAATACCGATGTTCAGAAACTTTTCCGTAAAAAATGCGGCAGCCAAGTTTTCGGTAACCATGTCTACACTGATCATGTCCGGTGTATCGGTAGTGGATTCTCTGGATATTGTGGCAGATGTTATATCCAACAGAGTAATACGAAAAGCCATCAAAAACTGTAAATCCGAGGTCATGGAAGGTATTCCTATGTCGGAGCCGCTGGAAGCATCCGGTGTGTTCCCGCCCATGGTAACCCATATGATCAAGATCGGTGAGGAAACCGGTACTACGGAATCCATGCTGGATAAAGTAGCAGAGTACTACGAAGCAGAAGTGGAAGAGGCAACCAAAAACCTTACCACTATTATGGAGCCAATGGTCATTATCCTTCTGGCTGTACTGGTAGGCGGTATTTTGGGAGCAGTTCTGATGCCAATGCTTGGTATTTACGAAAATGCCGGAAATGCCTGATAAAGTAACTGGTAAAAAAAGGTGATTTGTGGCATAAATAAGCCGTTATGTATAAATAAAATATAAAAAGGATAAATTACCTGAATATTTTTCTTGAAATATGTAAGGGCTTGTTGTATAATAGAGAAAAGCACTTGTGAGGTACACAAGGCTCCCCAACAGGGAATACATAAAAAAGGAGAGAAAACTATGAGAAACAAAATTCAGAAGTATTTAAGTGGTGAGAGAGAAGGCTTCTCTCTCGTGGAGTTGATCATCGTTATTGCTATTATGGCAATCTTGATCGGTATCGTTGCATTGGCAGTTATCCCTTACCTTGAGAAATCAAGAGTAGGTAAAGACCAGCAGACAGTTGACACAGTTTATTCTGCATTTAAGAACGAGATTGCATCTCAGCAGATTACTGAGAGCACAACAGTTACTATTTCTTCTTCAGGCGGTAGTTTGACAACAAAGGGATCTGTATTTGATGTAGATAAGCTTGCAGAAGCTCTTGATTGCACAGATGCTGATGGATTGGCTGCTCTTGAGAAGAAATTATCTTCCTCAGGAATTAAGGATCAGGATATCGTATGTAGCTTTGATTCATCTACAAAAGAAATTAAAGCTGAGGTTACGAACGCAGAAGAAGGCGGAGACAATATTAAGTCTTCCAACAAGTAATTTAACCTAACAAAACCAAGGAGAACCCATTATGACACCGGAATCTATTATCCTTTATATCGTAACATTCTTGTATGGCATTGTGATAGGAAGTTTCCTGAATGTGTGCATTTACAGAATGCCGAAAAAGGAGAGCCTGGTGACGGTGGGTTCTCATTGTATGAACTGTGGACACAAGTTGAAATGGTATGATTTGTTCCCACTGTTCAGCTGGATTTTTCTGAAAGGTAAATGCCGGTATTGTAACGCCGGCATTTCCTCTCAATATCCAATGGTAGAAGCAGTCAACGGACTTGCGTACTGCGGTATCCTTTATATCAATGGCTGGAATGCAGACAGTGTGCTGTATTGCCTGCTTTTTTCGGCGTTATTGGTATTAAGTGTGATCGATTACCGGACTATGATGATTCCTACAGCAGTAGATATAACCATTTTGATCCTGGGTGTGATCCACCTTGTGTTCCATCTGGATAACTGGCTGTACTATGTAGGCGGTCTCTTTTTTGCCAGTATTTTTTTGCTGGTAATTGCATTGCTTTTCCGTGGGATTACCGGAAAGAGCGGTCTTGGTCTGGGAGATGTGGAGCTGATGGGCTGTGCCGGACTTTGTATCGGCTGGGGACATGCCCTGTTTGCTATTATCATCGGATCCGTAGCAGGAGCTTTGATTGAATGTTTCAAAATATTGTGGACCAGAGAAAGGGGAAAGTTTCCCTTCGGCCCTTATTTATCAGCAGGTATAATGATTGCCGCACTTTGGGGCGATAAAATATATAACTGGTATTTAAACCTTATGATCAATTAACGAAAAGAGCTTTGCAGTTTTTAGAGTTTTTAGATTCTTGAAAACTGTGAAAACTACAAAGAATAACTCTAGGGGAGGAATGAACCATGGCTAAGAAGGTTGTAGTTGTCCGTGTGGGCGAAAAAATAACACAGATTGTACATATGGAAAATGTGGCAAACAATCCTACCGTATTTGGATGTGTCCGTGTACCGACACCGGAAGGATCTGTCAGTGAAGGTATGATCATTAATGAAGTAGAGATTGCCAAAAGAATTGAAAAAGCATGTCTGGAGAAAGGAATCCATACGAAGGATGTGATCTTTACCGTGGCATCTGCCAAGATCGCCAGCCGTGAGACTGTGATCCCGGCTGTGGCTAAGAACAAGATGGATGCAGTGGTAATGGCAAAAGTAGCAGATCTTTTCCCGGTAGATGTAGATAAGTACATATTTACTTATAAAGTACAGGGAAGCGACTATCAGGACAAAGATCAGGGAAAGGTCCGTAATGTCCGTATTTTTGCGGCACCATCCGATCTGATCGAATCCTATTACAAACTGGCAGAAGAAGCTGAGATGAATGTGATCTCCGTGGAGGGAGATGGAAATAGTATCTTCCAGATCATGAGCCGCCAGGTAAAGAATTCTGTTACCATGTGTATTCAGATCAACCGTGATTCTACACTGGTCAATGTGGTTACCTCCAATGAAATGCTTCTGCAGCGAGTTATCCCATATGGTGTGTCGGTATTTACAGATGCCATGATCCAGGAACCGGTTTTTGGTGTAGACGATTATGAAAAAGCATACAAAGTCCTTTCTTCTCAGAGAGTTCTGGTCCACAGCATGAATGCGGCCAATCCTTCCGGAGATTTCTCTACAGCCAAAAGAATTGAGATTACCAATAACGGAGAATATCTGGTCAGCAACATCGCCCGTGTTATCGAGTATTATAACTCCAAGTACAAAGACAGAGAGATCCAGAATGTAATCTGTGTGGGTGTTGGATGCAGCATTGCCGGTATCCATGAACTTTTATCCAGCGAGTTGAGTGTGGAAGTGACAACGCCTACTGAATTGGAAGGCGTGCGGTTTAACAAAAAGATCGTGATTGATGCGGCTATTTTGCAGTATTTGAACTGCTTTGGTTCCGTATTTTCACCACTGAACTTTGTTCCAAAATCCATGGCTCTCAGAAATGCAAGAAAAGGAAGCCTTACCGGCGCACTGGCAATTTTTGCCGGTCTGGTACTGGTAAGTCTTGTGCTTAGCGGATTTTCCATTATTGAACTGATGACTGCATCCGGTAACCACGATGAACTGCAGGCCAGAAAGAATGCACTGGCACCGGTAGAAGATCAGTACAATGAACTGACGGATGTGGAAAACCAGTACAATATTATGAGCAACATCAAAACATATACAAACTCAAACAATAATCATTTCCATGAGTTGATTGAAAAACTTTCTGAAATGGTGCCAAAGAGTTTCATGATCCAGAGTATTCAGTCCGATGAAGATGCGGTTACCATGAGTGCTTCTTGCAACGACAGACTTTCTTCTTTGTCTCTGACACAGATACAGATGAACAAGGTAGACAATATTAAAGATGTTACCATCAAAGAAGTGGCAGAAACAGAGGATGAAAATACAGGCAGAAGACAGTATAACTACACATTGACCTTTAAGTATAAAAATGTCAATGCGGTCACAGATACAAACGCCAGTCAGGGGGTGCAGTAAATGGATAAGTTGACAGTAATGCAGAAAAAAATCATTTTGATCGGCCTGGGCCTTTTGATCTTGATCTGTTCCTTTTTCCTCGTATTCCAGAGAAATCAGGATCAGGCAACAGAACTGGATACCCAGTCACAGAAACTGAAAAGACAGGTAGAGTATCTCAGCGACCTGCAGCTGCAGGTAAATCAGATGAAGCAGACTTCCGAACAGCACAAGACAGATACAGAAAATTATGTTAAAGAATATCCGTCAACTGTGACTCAGCAGAAGGCGATCTTCAATGTATACCAGATGATGGTTGACAGCGGTGTGCGTGTTACAGCGATTCGGCCTTCTGAATCCCAGAAGTTTATTGAAAAAGGACAATTTGTTTCTACTGAGCAGACAGAAAACAACGGTTCCGGTCAGAAAGCGGTTTCACCAAGTGCGGTGGAAGAGGCACCGGAACAGCAGGTAGATACATTGAGCCAGATGGTAGGAAAGTACACCAAGTATGAGGTGGATATGACCGGCAACATGAACCAGATCATGGACATGGTGGACTGGGTCCGTGACAACAAAGAACATATGTCAATTTCCAATCTGAGTTACACATTTGATGCTACCAGCGGTAAACTGACAGGAACGGCTACCATTAACTATTATGAGATCAATGGAAACGGAAATCCATATATAGAACCGAAGATTGACGGTATTGTCATTGGAACAGACAGCATCTTCGGTGCATTACAGAAATAAGTCAAGGAGGTAGGGATATATGAAAAGCATGAAGGAAGGTTTTTCCTTAGTGGAAGTGATCGTCGCCATTGCTGTGCTGGCGTTATTGTCCCTGCCGATCCTGGCTTACTTTTCAGACGCATCGGTATTTACTTCCAGAGGAAAGCATACCCAGAAGGCCACAACGGCAGGACAGGCAGTAGCGGAAGAAGTAAATAACTGTGATGATTTTGAAGAGGTGGAGGATGTTTTATCCACTCAGGCAGGCTGGACATTGGATTCAAAGGCAGCCGGATCCGATCACAAATCCCATCTTACCAAAGAAGTGACGGAAGATGGTGAGAAGTTTAAGGTAAAGGTGACCGTGGATTATGAATACAGCCGGGTGAATTCGGCAGGTGATACCACCGATTCAAAATTCAATGAATTTGAGACTCCGCAGTTAAAAGAAATTTATTCACCTAAAAATGTGGTCCTTTCTGAGACGGATCAGGCAGATGTGGCGGTTAGTCATTTTCTCGCGGATCATCCGGACAAGACCCAGTCCGAAATTAAAACTAATATGACCAGAGTGATCTGGATCCAGTTAGGGGTAGATCCTTCTAACAGTGATGTATATACAGTAAAATGTTTTTACCGTTACAGTTATGAGGGTGCAGATTTTGACAGTGTGTTAAACGACACAAAGATAGAAAAAAGTAAATTAGAAAATATATACCTTTTCTACAACATTACCAAGGACACAGGGGCAGAAGAGGTGAAAGTGGACTGTGATCCATCCATCCTTGCCACAGAAGCAGAAAAGGTAAATGTATATATGATCTGTCAGAAGAAGGTAGTGGCTCCCACCAGTGGCTATTCCCTCAGTATATCTGTAACAGGGACAGCCCAGCGGATGAATTATTATACCAATGGAATCAACTGTACCGGTATCACGGCAAAGACAGATTTCATTGAGAAACAGGCTTCTGGCAAGAGGATTGCCGCTGTTTCAGTGGATGTTTATCCTGAATCAGCAACGGTGTTTAATGATGATACAAGAGTAGTTCATCTGGATACATCGAAAGGAGAACGATAGTATGATTAAATGGCTGAAGAACAGAAAATTTTATAAGAACCTTTTTGAGGGGAAAGAAGGTGCTTCCTTTATTTCTGTTATTATCGGCGTTACTTTTCTGGCAACTCTGGGAATTACGATTTTGACCATTGCCACACGCTATATGTCAACGGTCATTGTAGAGAAGTATTCTTCCGATAATTTCTATCAGACAGAGGGAATTTTGGAAGAAGTCCGTACCGGATTACTTGAGTATGCAGATACAGCCAGTGAAACGGCTTATACGGATGTACTGGAGAATTATACAAAAGAGTCTGAGAATATGAAAGATGTATATTCAAAGAAATATTTAAGCGGACTGGCAACGGTGCTTCGCGGAGGTATGACATATTCAGAAGACGATATTAAGAATAACCTGGGAACAGCGGTTACATGCAGCCTGGATGTAGTAAAGAAACTGACAAAGAAACCGGATGCCGTACAGACGGTACCGGGAACCAATCTTTGCTTTGTAACCAACTATGATGACAAGACAGGGTATACTCTGACCATCAAAAATCTTCTGGTAGATTATACAGATGATACAGATTATCGTTCATCCATCCAGTCAGATATTGTATTCCAGGTACCGGATTATAAATTTGAGGGTGATTCAACCCTGAACGAGATAAAAAATTACATTGTCATCAATGACGATCAGTTAAAGGTTCAGAATGCTAATATCGGGACACAGTTTATTGGAAATGTTTACACCGGAAACAAAGATACCGGTATTGACATTGGCACACAGAGTCTGGTGAATTTTAACAGTAAGACCATTATTTCCAGAGGAAATCTTGATGCTTACACCGGATCTGTATTGAATCTGAATGGCGAAAGCGGCATTGGTGATCTATGGCTTCAGAATATCCGCCTTTTAAAATATGGATCGGATTCTTCTCTGGAGACAAAAGTTACATTGAATGAAAATGCCTATATCAGTAATGATCTGGATATCCAGGATAACAATGCTACCGTAAATCTTGGCGGCAAGTATTATGGATATAGTTACAATGAACAAAATGACTCTTCAAGAGGAGAGGGCTTAAATTCTGAGTATAGCAGTGCTATTCTTGTAAATGGCCTGAATACGACTCTCAATGCCAATTCGCTGGACAAGATGATTCTGGCAGGAAGAGCGTTTGTATCCCAGAATAAGTCGGACTATACTTCCACGACAACGAATATCCTTACCGGTGAATCTCTTTCGATCAAGAGTAACCAGCTGGCATATCTGGTTCCGGATTCCTGTATACCGGAGTCGGTGGACCACAATCCCATGGCGATACCGGAGCTGACGGCTACGGTAGAGAGTGATGTAAAAGACAATTTGTTAAATAATGCAGCTTTAAAGGATTATCTGAATCCTGCAAAACCATATATTGCCAACTACATTCATGGTGCCAGTGGTGATTATGTGTACTTGTTTTTGAATTTTGCCAGTGAGGCAAAGGCAAACGAGTACTTTAAAGATTACTATACCGGCGTAGTGGAAATCAAAGATGAAAGTGGCAATA
>JAXDTV010000083.1:0-33462 GCA_034089785.1 Eubacterium sp. | reverse complement strand
AAGATCTTGTGATCCTGGAGGATGAGTTCAAAGCAGCCAGCGACAAACTGGTAATGATGACCGACGACGGAAGTCACGGCGAAAAAGGTCTTGTAACAGATGCTTTGGAAAAACTCATTGGGGAAGGAAACCAGTATGACGAAGTAATCGCCATCGGACCTTTGATCATGATGAAGTTTGTCTGCCTTACTACGAAAAAATACGACATCAAAACCGTTGTCAGCATGAACCCGATCATGATTGATGGTACGGGAATGTGTGGCGGATGCCGTCTTACCGTAGGTGGCGAAACAAAGTTTGCCTGTGTAGACGGACCAGACTTTGATGGTCATCTGGTAGATTTTGATGAAGCAATGCACCGTGGCACGATGTACAAAGAATTTGAAACTCACGCCCGGGAAGAAGCATGCAATCTGCTTAAGAAAGGAGACCAGTAATCATGGCTGAAAGAAACATGGATATGAACAAATGTCCTATGCCTGTTCAGGATCCGGACATTCGAAATAAAAACTTTGACGAGGTAGCTCTTGGCTACACATATGATATGGCAGTCAGCGAAGCCCGCCGCTGCCTGAACTGCAAACACAAACCTTGTGTCAGTGCCTGCCCGGTACGCATCGACATTCCTGCCTTTATTGAGCGGGTTGCCAACGAGGACATGGATGGTGCCTTTGAGATTCTTTCCAAATCCACTTCCCTTCCTGCCGTCTGCGGCCGTGTGTGCCCACAGGAATCCCAGTGTGAAGGAAAATGTGTCCGTGGTATCAAAGGAGAGCCGGTTGGTATCGGCCGTCTGGAGCGTTTTGTAGCAGATTACCACCGTGAGCACAGCACCGAAACTCCTGTAAAGCCAGAGCCAAACGGACACAAAGTCGCTGTCATCGGTGCCGGTCCTAGTGGTCTGACCGCTGCCGGAGATCTGGCTAAGCTTGGTTACGAAGTGACTATTTTTGAAGCACTTCACCTGGCTGGTGGTGTACTGGTATATGGAATTCCTGAATTCCGTCTTCCAAAAGCCATCGTACAAAAAGAGATCGACAACCTGAAAGCCATCGGCGTTTCCATTCAGACCAACATGGTCATCGGTAAAGTTCTTACGATTGATGAGTTGTTTGATATGGGATTTGAAGCTATCTTCATCGGATCCGGTGCCGGTCTTCCAAGATTTATGAACATTCCGGGCGAAAGTCTCAAGGGCGTATACTCAGCCAACGAATTTCTGACCCGTATCAATCTGATGAAAGCATACAAAGAAGGAAGCAAAACACCGATCCAGCACGCCAAGAGAGTGGCTGTTGTAGGCGGTGGTAATGTAGCCATGGATGCAGCCCGCAGTGCCAAACGACTGGGTGCGGAAGAAGTGTACATCGTATACCGCCGTGGCATGGAGGAACTTCCTGCCCGTAAAGAAGAAGTAGAGCATGCCGAAGAAGAAGGTATCATCTTTAAGACATTGAACAATCCGGTAGAGATCCTTGGCAACGAAGATGGTCTTGTATCCGGTATCAAATGTATCGAAATGGAACTGGGTGAACCAGATGAAAGCGGACGCCGCCGTCCGGTTGCCAAAGAAGACAGTGAGTTTGTTCTGGATGTAGATTCTGTTATCATGTCCATCGGAACCAGCCCGAACCCATTGATCCGTTCCACCACACCGGGTCTGGATGCCAACAAATACGGCTGTCTCGTAACCCGTGATGATTCCGGACTGACTACCCGTGATGGCGTATATGCCGGCGGTGATGCCGTAACAGGTGCTGCTACCGTTATCCTTGCGATGGGTGCCGGTAAAGATGCGGCCAAAGCCATTGACGAAATGCTGAAAAATAAATAATCTTCCAAACACAGGTGTTTGTGATACACAATCGTACTTTTGGATATGTAAAACCCTTCTTGGATTATGATAGGATGAACTTAACAAATCAAATCATAAACCAAGGGGGTTTTTTTATGCGAAAAAGAAAATTAAAAAAAGCGGCTGCCTGGTTTCTCAGCAGCACCCTGCTGTTAGGAAGTGCCAGTCTGGCACCGGCAGGAATGGCAACCAGCTCACAGGCCAGTGAAACATCACTTCAGGCCACAACAACCACCACAACACCCGGTGATGTATCCGCCGTTGATTTTACAAAAGTAAAGATCACGGATGCTTTCTGGGGTGCCAGACAAAAGCAGGTTGTCTGCTCTATTCTGGATGTGGGAATCTTAAAAGTAGAAGCAACAAATGGTGGATTCAACAATTTCATCCAGGCCACCAAAAAGAATAAAGGCGAAACCGCAAAAGCCTTTGAAGGAGATGTTTATTTCCTGGACAGCGACGCCTACAAAATGATCGAAGCTATGAGTTACGGTCTGCAGATCGAGTCAGATGGTGACACGGAGATCCAGGCCGCCCAGAAAAAGATCACTACTACATTAAACAAGTGGATCCCTTACATTGTAGGGGCTCAGGAATCCGACGGATACCTGGATACATTTTTTACTCTGGACCGGGGTACCCAGTCTATGAGCGCCACTACTTCCGAGACAAATAAATGGACTGACTTTGCAGCTCATGAGTTGTATGTAGATGGTCACTTTTACGAAGCAGCCGTGGCATTGTACCGCGCCAACGGCGATACCCGCCTCTTGGATGCTGCTATTAAAAACGCAGATCTGATCCAGTCAATCTTTGGCGAAGGCGGCACCAAAAAAGCCACTTCCGGACATCAGGAAATCGAGCTTGGCCTGTTAAAACTGGCCAAACGCTTTTTGGATCTCCGTGGAGACACTACCGGCCGCAGCGGTTATTATTCCTTTGCAGCCAACAACCCACAGTACCGTCAGGACCACACGACCGTTGCCAATCAGACTACAGCAGTAGGACATGTAGTCCAGGCTATGTATCAGTATATTGCCATGACCGATGTGTGCCTGCTTACCGGCAGCTACACCTACGACAAAGCACTTACCAGTCTGTGGAATGATATTACCCAGACAAAGAGTTATATCACCGGCGACATGGGTATCGCCAACAACAATGAAAGTTTTGGTTCTTCCTACGATCTTCCGGTGAACGGTGCTTATTCCGAAACCTGCGGCAGCATCGGCAGTTTTATCTGGAACCAGAAAATGAATATGTTATACGGTGACTCCAAGTACGCAGACACAATGGAAACAACACTGTACAATGCCATCATAGATGGTGTCAACTTTGACGGAAATAAATTTTTCTACCAGAATCCTATCAGCAGTGACGGGACAGCAGACCGCTCTGCCTGGTTTGGATGTGCCTGCTGCCCGCCTAACCTGATGCGTCTCATCAATTCACTGGGAAGTTACCTGTATACCCAGGACGCGGATGGCATCAATGTAAACCTTTACATGGGAAATGAAGCAGACCTTACCATCAAAGACACCGCTGTTACTTTAAAAGAAGAATCGGATATGCCATGGAAAGGCAATGTATCCTTCACGGTTTCTCCGGAAAAAGAAGTATCCTTTGCTCTCCGCCTGCGGGTTCCTTCCTGGGCAAATGGCAAATATACTCTCAAAGTAAACAACAGTGCCGTTTCGATCAACTTTGATATGCCGATCGTCCGCACCCACCGTTCCGATAAAATCCAGGACACCAAAGGCTATACAGCCATCCAGAAAGGTCCTGTGGTTTATGTAGCAGAAGCAGCTGACAATGATTTTAACCTGGATCTCTTTACCCTTCCTGCTAATGCTGCTCTCAAGGAAACTTACACTGACAATCTGGTAGGCGGCAGTGATCCTTATAAGATCAAGGGCGGCTTAAAGATAAGCGGAACCGGAACCCTGCAGACGATCCAGGGCACCAAGGACCAG
This sequence comes from Eubacterium sp., assembly GCA_034089785.1. Classification (GTDB taxonomy): domain Bacteria; phylum Bacillota; class Clostridia; order Lachnospirales; family Lachnospiraceae; genus Eubacterium_F. The sequence continues at coordinate 29,634 of JAXDTV010000083.1, read as the reverse complement.
ACCATTACCCTGATTCCATATTATGCCTGGGACAACCGTGGCAAAGGCATCATGAGAACCTATATTAACGAAAGCAACACTCTCAATCCGGGTCTGGAATCATTCGCCCACTCATCTGCCTCCTACACTTCCATCTGGCAGAGCATTGACAGCCTCAATGACGGCGACGAGACCACCTTCTGGTGTTCCTGGATCCTGGGAAGCATCAAAGAGAATCCATGGGTTCAGTACGAGTTTGATGAAACTGTAACTTTATCCGGCTGCCGTGTCAACTGGTTTGAAGACACAGCCGACACCCGCGTGCCAACCGGTCTGAAGATCGAATACAGAAAATCCGACGGTACATGGCAGGAAGTCACCGCTAAAAACACATATGACACCTTCCTTCCTATGAGCGACAATGACTATTTATTCGAGGATGTTGACACCACAGCCATCCGCATGACTTTGACAAACAAGAGCATTGGCACCAAGATGTATGCGCTGGGAATCAACGAATGGAAACTCATCGGCAATGCGAAAAAAACAACCGTGACACCTTCCGTTCCATCCGGCAACAAAACAACAGTTACCAACACATCCTCTAACCAGACAACCCAGGTCTCTTCTTCCAAGAGCACCACAGCGAAAAAAGTAACTCTTGCCAAAGTGAAAAAGGTAAAGGCAAAACGAACCAAAAAGGGAGTCAAACTTTCCTACAAAAAGGTTTCCAAAGCCTCCGGTTACCAGATTTACCGCAGCACGAAAAAGAAAAAAGGCTATAAAAAAATTGCAACTACGAAAAAACTTTCTTATAATGATACTAAGGCTAAGAAAAGCAAAACTTACTATTATAAAGTAAGAGCCATTAAAAAGCAGAATAAGAAAACGATCTACGGTTCCTATTCTGCCGTTGTGAAGGTAAAGAAGAAAAAGTAGTGTAAGGAGAAAAACATGATCAAGATCAGCCTGGTACATTCTGTTTCCTTTGTGTGGCTTGGCAAATTTGTGGCTCCCTCCAGTCAATGGATCCACACCGCCAGAAAGCTTCATGAATATGAATTGATGGTAGTAGACTCCGGTATCTTATACATCGCCAACGAAGAACATTCTTATGAAGTTCATCCCGGAGAATATGTACTGATGCGTCCCTGCCAGTTCCAGCACGGATACCAGGCCTCCCAATGCAGTTTTCATTGGATCCACTTTGTGTACAACGAATCTTTCAATGATCTGGAGGGAGATTACATCGAGATCCCAGAACACGGCAAAGTAGGGGATCTGGAACGGATTTCAAAAATTTTGTCCCAGATATACTATGTGTGGCAGAACTACTCCGATCCCCACTATGCCTCCTATCTGGTAACCACTCTGCTTATGGAAGTAAACGATCAGAACCTGCTTTATGATCTGGATGCCCCCCGTACCAACGCTCCGGTCATAGGCCACAAACGCCCATTAAAAACCGGACAGCTCAGCCGCCGGATTGAGGCGTACCTGAAATGGAACTGCTCCATTACCACCCATATCTCAGATGTGGCAGACTACCTTGGGTATTCCGAAAAATATCTGTCCAATGTATTTAAGAAAGAGACAGGCAAAACCATCCGCCGCTATCTGGATGAACAGATTGTAGAACGGGGAAAAGAATCCCTTTTAAACTCCGACTACACCGTTGCCCAGATTGGCTACAGTCTTGGTTTTTCCGATACCCAGAATTTTTCAAGGATCTTTAAAAAAATCAGCGGCCTGACACCTACGGAGTTCCGAAAGCAGTTTGGCGTAATCTATGAACCATAAAAAACTTCCAGCCGGGATAATCATCCTGACTGGAAGTTTTTATTTTACATGATTTGTTTTACATAGATTATTTTGTACCGGTTTTTCTTGCCATTTGCTCTGAATTTACCGCTCCCTGCAAAGCCGTCTCCCCGGATATCTGTCCTTTTTGATACAGGTTCAGTATGTACTGATCCATGGATATCATCCCCTGGCTGCCGGAGGTCTGGATTATATTGTCGATCTGGTAATTTTTGCTGTCACGAATCAGGTTACGGATGGCCGGAGTGTTCTTCATGATCTCAAAGGCCGGGATCATGCCCCCTCCCTCTTTGTGAAGCAGCTGCTGGGACACAATGCAGTCTAACACCAGAGACAACTGGATCTTGATCTGATCCTGCTGGTCCGCCGGAAAAGAATCTACGATACGGTCAATGGTATTCACAGCCCCCTTGGTATGCAGAGTGGCAATGACCAGATGTCCTGTCTCTGCTGCCGTCATGGCGGTACGGATGGTCTCTGCATCTCTCATTTCCCCCAGCAGGATCACATCCGGTGCCTGTCTCAGACAGGCTCTCAGTCCGGTCAGGTAATTCTTCGTATCAATGGCAATCTCCCTCTGACTGATGATAGACTGTTTGTCTGCATGAAGGTACTCAATCGGATCTTCCAGCGTAATAATGTGAGCCTCCCTTGTGCGGTTGATGGCATCAATGATACAAGCCTGGGTGGTAGACTTACCGCTGCCGGCCGTTCCGGATATGATCACCATGCCATGTTTTAACTCTGCCAGTTCCATGATGCCATCCGGAATATCCAGTTCCCTGTAATCCGGGATATCAAAAGCAACCACACGGATCACCGCCGCCTGGGAGCCTCGCTGCATATAAGTATTCACGCGGAATCTGGCAAGTTTTCCAATGGCAAAGGAAAAATCATCATCTCCCTGCTGCAGATAATGCTCCTTCGGCCGTTTGGCAAAACTATATATTTCATCAATAAAATAACTGGTCTCTGTAGGGGTCAGCTTCATGGATTCATCCATAGACCGGATCTCTCCATCCACCTTGTAGCTCAAATAACCTCCTGCTACGATGAAAATATCGGATGCGCTGTCTTTTACCGCTTTACTCAGTACCTCTTCCAAACTTGTCATGCTTTTTTCCCTTCTTTCTTAATCATCAATCTGCACACCGCCAAAAACTTCAATGGAGTTGTCCCCCTGCCAGTCTCCGGTATACACTTTTTTCCACTGTTTGATCTGGCAATCGTTACCACTTATTTCCACAACCACCTGTAACTGCTGGTTGTCATCAATCGAACACTCATAAGAGTATTGTTTTCCTTTTTTTGTAACGCCTTCCGGCACTTCTCCCGCCCGCAGTCTGCCAAGGATCTCCTCCGCCTCCCGGTCCGCCTTGTAATAAGCCTCTTTTGCCTGCCAGGTCCGGTCTGCCAGATTCCGGTCTGCCCGGGCGGTAGACAGCGACAGCAGGGCAAATACGATCAGCATCAAAACACCAAATATAGTAAGAATCGAACTGCCTCCTACGGAGGTAAGATTAAACTTCTTTTTCATAGTCCCCTCACTTCTGCCAGACAATGTCTCTTTGATACACCGTCTGCTGCCCTTGATTCTCTGCTTCCAGATGAGCCCTGCCCACCCGGTCATCGGATTCTGTCTCTGTGGCCGTCACGATGATCCCATCTTTTTCAAACGTAAATTCATACTGGCCTTCCTGGATCTCTTTCATGGAGAGGTCTTCTGACAAAGCCTGCCAGTTTCCCTTTTCTGCCTTCAGGCACTCCGTTATGGTCTGGCAGTCGTTTTGCGCCATCTGCCTGTCACTGCCTTCTTTGGACAACTGGCTGGCGTACACAAATGCCCGCACACATACGGCGGCTGCCGCTGCAAATACCAGGATCATGATCAACTGTTCCATCAGCGCCAAAGGCGCCTTACTTCTTGTATATGCTTTCACCTTATCGCCCCTAACTGTTTCCGTGGAGAGTCACACTGACCTGCTGGCAGCTGCCATCCACATCTGTTGCTTCTACAATGATCCGGTTCCCTTTCCTGGAAAAAGCCAGTCCCTTTGCTTCCATGATCGGCGTTCCGGCGTTATATTCCAGCGAAACCCCTTTCAATGTGGCCAGTTCATAGATCTGGCCTTTATAATAATAGATCCGGGTATCGTATACCCCATCCTTATGTTCCTCATATAAATGCAGAGTCTGGATACCATCCGGGGTTTCTGCCTTCTGGAATCCTCCGATGGCTACCCCCTGTTCCACATCATTGCCCTGGATCCTGGCAGAAATATAGGTAGTCAGGATCTGCTTGTTATAATTATCTGTATCCCGTTTTACCAGTTTTTTATAACTGCCGGCTCCCAATGCCAGCACCCCGGTCACTCCGGCTGCAAACAGGACAAAGAGTACCAGTACAAATACATTTTCTATGGTATGACCTTGTTCTTTCCATTTCATCCTGGTTCCTCCTACTTCAACTGGGATTCCATCACCGTAATGCTCGGCATGAGATTTTTGCCCTGAACCTCATAAAAAACTGCGTATTTATCCTCGTCGATCTGGATCCCATAATGCTCTTTCAGGTATTGCAGATCCGGCGGGTACACCCCTTCCGTGGCATAACACAGCATAGTGGCCTTACGGATGGAAGTTTCCAACTGCTTTAAACTCTCTCCGGCCTCTCCCTTTGTCAGGGAAATACTTCCCCTCCAGAGAAAAAGCCCCAGTGACACCAGCACTGCCAGAAGCACTATGATCTTTATTCCATTAAAAACTGTCTGTGATTTCATCTCATCCGCCTCATTTCCCTATCCGATGGAAGACATAATATGAATCAACGGAAGCATTACCGCCATCAGGATCACTCCTACCAGAATGGATGTGAGGATCACGATGGTAGGCTCGATGCGGCCAACCTTCTGCTGTAACTGCTGATCCAGTGAATCTTCCATTCTCCTTGCGATCTCTTCCATAGCCGTGTCTGCCGTACCGCTTTTGGTTCCCAGATCCAGGATGCGGCAATACTTCCGGCTGAGCATATGGTTTTGACGGAACGCCTCTGCTAGTGATTCTCCCTGGTCCAGCATATTGAGACATTCATCCTGCTGCCTCTTTATCTTTTTGTTTTTGTTCTGAAATCTCACTGCGTTGCGAAAAGCATCCTCCGTATTCAATCCGCTCATCATTCCCATGGCCATAGCAGAACAAAATCTGGCCTGTGCCATCTTCCGTCCAATCCCCCTGTTGCCAAACAGCTGCTGGTACAAACTTACCACAAACCCTCTTGTAACCGGGCAGAGACCAATAAAAAGTCCCAGTGCCAGGATTACTCCTAGTACCACACAGATCACAGGCATTACCGTTCCCAATCTGTCTCCCAGATTCAGCAGTGCTGCCGCCACTCCGGTCATCGTACCGCCCAACTGTTCATACACCTGGTTAAATACCGGCAGGACTTTAATCAGCAGCACAAGGATGATCACAAGCATAAGGATCATCAGAACTGCCGGATATAACAGGGCACTGCGGATTTCATTATTTAACTGCATCTGACGGTCGTAATATGCCGAAAGGGATCTGAGACTTTCTTCCAGCCTGCCTGCCTGCTCTCCGGTCTCTATCATATCCCCTACATAAGACGGAAAAACACCGGCCTGACGAACCGCCTCAGACAAAGGCTTCGCCTCACCAAGCACCTGCGCCATCTCCGTCAGCATTTTTTCCTCTTTTGCATCTGCCGCATCCTCTGCCAGCAGGTACAAACCATCTTCTGCCGATATGCCGGCATGTATCAGCAATGCCATTTCCAGACAGAATGCGGACACATTTTCATGACTCATGACCTTTCTTCTCATCTTTCCCCCTCATTTCCTGCTTAGTAACTGTATTTCTTTTTATAATTTCGTCCATTACCAATGTATTTCATAATACTTTTGCTGGATTTACTGGTAGAGGCAAAGGTAGGATCCATCAGTTTCCACTTTTTCCCGTTAAAATAAATGGCCCCGGTGATCCATCCTTTTTTCTTTGAATACACATTGACCCAGGCATGATAAGCATTACCGGTGTAACCGATAACAAGTTTGGTAGGTACACCCTGGCTCCGCAGCATAGCCGTCATGACAGCCGCATAATCAAAACAGATCCCTTTTTTCTTTTTGTAGATCTGATCCAGATTTGGCAGATAATCATTTTTTACGGTTTTTGCCAGCTTATGGTCGTATTTATACTGGGAAATCACATATTTATAGACCTTTTTCACTTTGGCCAGTTCCGTCTTGCTTTTCTTCGTGATCTTGGCCGCCTTTTTTACCACTTTCGTTTTCTTGTTGTAGTTTACGTACTGGTTTGGCCGGATGTACGGAACAAACTGGTTTTTCAGTTTTACCTGAATGGTCTTGCTCATGATGACCAGGTAAGAATTTCCCTCGGTCTGGGTATTTACCGTGATCTTGTAGGTGGTATTGCCCTCGGTCAAAGGGATCACCTCATAGCGTCCCGGTTTTATGTTGTACTTATAACTGTCTGTGGATTTTCCCGCAAATACCTGCACTTTAATGGTCTTGCTGAAGCTCTGCTTGTACTTTATCATTACATAACCGAGATCAGCATGGGAATAATCAATCACACACATTTCATTTTCCTCTACTGCCGTTCCCGAAGCCTGCGTGGGCTCGATCACCGTTTTTGCCGAGACCTGTTCCCATGGCTGTAAAAACAACCCTATAATAAAGATGCAGATCCACACTCCTATCCTGTTTCGTTTCATACGCTGCCACCTCTCTTCCACTGATATGATAAATTATAAACGCTGCCCGGGGCTTTGACAATGGTTAATTGCCCCCTTCTTTATGTATAAAAATAAAATGAAGATGCTTTGTAAATCATTTAATATTTATTTAATGCACAGTTTCTTGATTCTCTTATACAATCGTGTTACTATAGACCCATCTTAAGAAGCTTGCTAGTTTAATTTAATCATATATCCCTTTAGTGTGGCAGGAGTTCCCCTAGACTCCTGCCTTTTCTTTTGTCTTTTTTTACCGGTAACGCGGCGTGTCATAAAGGTATTTCGCCTTGGAACTGTAGCACACACTCATTTCCTGGTATTTTTTCCCGATTTTTTCTGCATAAAACGGATCCGATGCATACTGGTGCCAAAGACCTTTATTTGGTGTGTAGCGCAGTTTAAAAACGGTATTCTGCTTGTATTTACTGTGAATATAGCCGCTGGACAGATACGAGGCCGCCCCTTCCAATGCCTTGCTGATGCTGGTCCAGCCTTTTTTCTTTGCATAGCGGAATCCGTACTTCTCCGGATTGTTGTCGTATGCTTTGATTCCATATAAATTATATACTTTCTTTTTGCCAATCTTATGTCCCTTGGCCAGGGTGCTGGTTCCATAAGCAGACTCTACAAAGGTCTGGCAGGCAAAATAAACCGGATCCAGATTGTACTTTTTTGCCGCCTTTAACAAGGCTTTTGCATTTTTCCTGCCATACAAAACGCTTTTCTTCTTGCTCATTTTATTGATGCGGCAGTAGATCTCAATCTGATTGTTGTAATATCCGTAGAAAACTTCCGGATCGATCTCCCGGTATGTGTCAACCCTCATATATTGAAAACGATCCGTTACATCCCCGCTGCTCTTTAACAGTCTCTTGTATTCCTTTTTAGAGGCCTGGTTGGTCCGCTTATACTGTTTTTTTATGTAAGTGGCAAAGGAATATTTATAAGTAGTCCGGGTAGTTTTGCCGTGATAATCGTATTTTCCCTTTTTCAGCACTACCTTCCTGCCGTTTTTTTCTGTCCGGCACTGTATATTCAATGCTTTTAAAAGTTCTTCAAAAGGAACTAACATGATACGGTTCTTTTTGTTTGGCAGTTCTTTGGCTGCCTGGCTTAAATGCACCTGTTTTCCATCCACATAGATTCTTTTTTCTCCATCAAAAACGGTAGCCACATGATTCTGACTCTTGATCTTAACACAGGGTGCCTGTTCTACATACTCACAGCGGATCCCCGGCAATTCTTTGCAGTTCTTTTCAGAGACAGCCAGACACAGCGTTCCCTTATAGTTTCTCAATACTCCCTTGGAAAAATGTAATGTCTCTCCCTTATAAGAGTACTCTTTTGCGTCACTGGACACAGCGCACATAAGAGACAGCACAAATCCTGTCAGGATCAGCAAAAAACTCCATTTTTTCATATATCTCTTCCTCCTCAATTTTAAAGGTGGCCAAGTTTCCTCGGCCACCTTATCATTTTACTCTTTTCGCCCGGATTGGGACAATCCCAGACGGATAATGGATTTTTTCAAAGCAAGTTCTGCCCGGGCTATATTGATCCGGTCATCGGCATGCTGGAGTCTTCGCTCGGCACGCTCTCTGGCCTTCTGGGCCCGCTTCTCATCAATCTCATCCGGCCACTCACAAGACTGGGCCAGGATCGTGATCTGATCCGGCATGATCTCTATAAATCCTTCCAGCAAAGAAGCCTCTTTCACCGAATCCTTATTCTCTGTGATCGTAAGGATTCCCGGTGCCACAATCGCAGTCATAGGAATATGTTCCGGATAAATTCCCACATCTCCTTCTGTGGTGGTAAGTTCTACCATCTGTGCCTCTCCGGTGTAAAAAATCCGGTCCGGGGTGATCACTTCCAGTTTAAAAGTATTTGCACCCGCCATCGAAACACTCCTTTCCGTTATGCATTATGAGCATTTTTGTAACGCTCAACCACATCTTCGATGCTGCCTGCATTCAGGAAATAGTTTTCCGGAATATCATCATGACGGCCTTCCAGAATTTCTTTGAATCCCTGGATCGTATCCTCGATCTGTACATACTTACCTGGCAGTCCGGTAAACTGCTCCGCCACATTAAATGGCTGTGAAAGGAATCTTTGTACTTTACGAGCTCTGTTTACAAGGACTTTGTCGTCCTCAGAAAGTTCGTCCATACCAAGGATGGCAATAATATCCTGTAATTCTTTATATTTCTGAAGGATCTCCTGTACATCTCGTGCTACTTTGTAGTGCTCTTCACCAAGGATTCTCGGATCCAGCATACGAGATGTAGATGCCAGTGGATCTACCGCCGGATAAATACCAAGTTCCACGATGGAACGATCCAATACGGTGGTTGCATCCAGGTGGGCAAATGTAGTTGCCGGAGCCGGGTCTGTCAAGTCATCCGCCGGCACATATACGGCCTGTACAGAAGTGATGGATCCATTTTTCGTGGATGTGATACGCTCCTGCAGGGCACCCATTTCAGTCTGCAAAGTTGGCTGGTATCCTACGGCACTTGGCATACGGCCAAGCAAAGCGGATACCTCAGATCCTGCCTGGGTAAAACGGAAAATATTGTCGATGAACAACAACACATCTTTTCCCGCTTTATCACGGAAATACTCTGCCATGGTCAGACCGGTCAGAGCAACTCTCATTCTGGCTCCAGGCGGCTCATTCATCTGTCCAAATACCATGGTTGTTTTATCGATTACACCGGATTCGATCATCTCGTAGTAAAGATCGTTTCCTTCTCGGGTACGCTCTCCAACACCGGTAAACACAGAATAACCACCATGCTCTGTAGCAATATTTGTGATCAGCTCCTGGATCAGTACGGTCTTACCTACACCGGCACCGCCAAACAAACCAATCTTACCACCTTTCTGATAAGGACACAGAAGGTCGATTACTTTGATACCTGTCTCAAGGATTTCTGATTCTGTAGACTGTTCACTAAATGTAGGTGCTTTTCTGTGGATCGGGCTGTATTCTTTTACTGCGGGAGCCTCTTTTTCATCAATAGGATTTCCCAGCACATTGAACATGCGGCCCAGTGTTTCCTCACCTACCGGCACCCGGATCGGTGCCCCTTCTGATACCGCTTCCATGCCGCGAACCAAACCATCTGTCGGTCCCATGGCGATACAGCGGACTGTATTATCTCCCAGATGCTGTGCTACTTCCACAACCAGGGTATCACCGTCTGTTCTGTGGATCTCAACGGCATCGTTGATCTCCGGCAGCTGTCCATTTTCAAACTGAATATCCAGAACGGCGCCTACAATCTGGGTAATTGTGCCGAGACTTTTACTTTTGTTCTCTGCCATTATCTACCTGCCTTTCTAGCTGATAGCCGATGCACCAGCTACGATTTCTGTCAATTCCTGGGTAATCGCTGCCTGTCTTGCACGGTTATACTGTAATCCCAGGGTTTCTATCATTTCCTCTGCATTACTGGTAGCGGAATCCATAGCCTGCATACGGGCACCATTTTCACTGGCAACCGCCTCAGCCATGGCTCCAAAGATCAGACTGTTCATATACAGCGGAATAATATATCCGAGAGTTTCTTCCTCTCCCGGTTCATAATTCATCAGCACTTTCGCATTCTTTGTTTCTTCCTCTTCCGGTTTTGCCTGCTCTGGATCCACCGGCAAAATCTTCATAAGAGTAGGAATCTGTGTCACACTGTTTTTGAATACGGTGTATGCCAGATATACCTCGTCAATGTCACCTTGTTCCAACGCTGTCATCACTGTCTTGCCAAGAGAAACAGCATCACAAAACATAGGTTTGTTGATCACTTCGGAATAATCCCCTTCACAGTGGTATCCCAGCCGTTTCATGGCATCCAGTCCCTTGGTTCCTACCGGGTAGATGACTGTTTGCTCCTTGTCAAAATCTCCTCTGGTAACCAATTTTACAATGTTGGAATTATAGCCCCCTGCCAGCCCCCGGTTGGAAGTGATCAAAATGACTCCCTTCTTTATCGGTCCGTCTTTTTCCACTTTCCGAAGCAGCGGGTGGCTGCACTGGTCACCAACACTGGCTAACATATGGGAAACCGTCTCGTACATCTTCTGAAAATACGGTTTGGTCTCCTCTGCATGATCTTTAGCCTTCTGAAATTTTACGGTAGAAACCAGTTTCATTGCCTTGGTAATCTGTGAGGTGCTGGTTATACTCTCTTTTCGGCGTTTAATGTCTCTCATAGAAGCCATAACATCACACCTCTCTATTTATTGTTTTCTTTCAAAAAAGACTCTTTAAATTCTTCAATTGCCTTCTTCAACTGTTCCTCAGTTTCCTCTTTGATCTCCTTGTCATCGCGGATGGCAGCCGGAATCTCCGGATGTTTACTATCCAGATAGTCAAACAGTCCTTTTTCAAAAGCCAATACATCTTCTACGGCAATGTCAAGCAGATACTGCTTGGTTGCCGCATAAATGATAATTACCTGATACCATACCGGTAACGGTGCATACTGTCCCTGTTTCAGGATTTCGCGGATTCGTTCACCCTGATCCAGCTGGCGTTTTGTCTCTGCATCCAGATCGGATCCAAACTGGGAGAATGCTGCCAGTTCGCGGTACTGTGCCAACTCGATACGGATGGATCCGGCAATTTTTTTCATTGCCTTGATCTGAGCTGAACCACCTACACGGGACACACTCAGACCCGGATTGACTGCCGGACGGAAACCGGAGTTAAACATCTCTGTCTCCAGGTAGATCTGTCCATCTGTAATAGAGATTACGTTGGTCGGGATATATGCGGATACATCCCCTGCCTGAGTCTCAATAATCGGCAGAGCTGTCAGTGAACCGCCGCCCAACTTATCTGACAATCTGGCTGCACGCTCCAAAAGACGGGAATGAAGATAAAAAACATCTCCCGGATAAGCCTCTCGTCCTGGCGGCCTGCGCAACAGCAAGGACAGGGTACGGTAAGCAGCTGCATGCTTGCTCAGATCATCGTACACGATCAGAACATCTTTGCCCTGCTCCATCCATTCCTCACCGATGGCACATCCACTATATGGTGCAATATACTGCAGCGGAGCCAGCTCACTGGCAGTAGCTGCCACTACAGTTGTATAGTCCATTGCGCCGGCTTCTTCCAGCGTTTTTACCAGGTTGGCCACAGTAGATGCCTTCTGTCCGATGGCCACATAAATGCACAGCACATCCTGGTCTTTCTGATTAATAATGGTATCAATGGCGATGGCTGTTTTACCAGTCTGCCGGTCACCGATAATAAGTTCTCGCTGGCCTCTTCCAATGGGTACCATGGAATCGATCGCTTTGATTCCTGTCTGTAATGGCGTATCTACGGATTTACGGGAAATAACACCGGAAGCAACACGCTCGATGGGGCGGAGTGTCTCTGTCTTGATCGGACCCTTGCCGTCAATCGGCTGTCCCAATGCGTTGACAACTCTTCCCAGCATAGCATCTCCTGCCGGAACCGTTGCTACACGGCCTGTGGTCTTAACCACATCCCCTTCGTTGATATTGGCACTGTCACCCAGAAGAACCGCACCAACATTGTCCTCCTCCAGGTTCATTACCATTCCATATACTTCATGAGGGAACTCTAACAGTTCTCCCTGCATTGCTTTCTCTAAACCATGAATACGCGCAATACCATCAGCAACCTGAATTACGGTACCAACATGATCTACTTCAAATTCGGTACTGTATTTTTTTATTTCCTCTTTGATCACAGAACTGATCTCTTCAGGTCTTAAATTCATGTAAATGCACACCTTCTTTCTAACTAGACAATTTTATCTGATTGATCTTTCTTGCCATATGTTCCATTTTACTGCGGATACTGTTGTCTAAGATCTCATCCCCGATCCGAATAACCATACCCCCAAGCAGAGACGCATCCGTCTCCACATGCATTTCCAGTGTTTCATAGGAAGACACTTCTAAAATCCTTTCGCGGATCTTATCCTGCTGGGCTTTCGTCAGTTCCATTGGCACGGTGACATACACCACACCGATCTTTTTATATTCTTTGGCACTGCGGTCAAAATATTCCAGTACGGCATCCAGTTCTTTTAAACGTTTTTTATCCGCTAAAACATGGAAAAATCCCATCACTTCGTCTGATACTTTTCCCTTAAAAGCATCATCCAACAGTTTTATCTGATCCTGTTTTGAGATCTCCGGATGACAGATGGTCTTAACAAAAGTCGGATTTTCCGAAAGGATCTGCCGGGTCATACGCACCTCTTCCCAGATGGTGTCTAGTTTATCGTTCTCTAATGCCAATGAAAACAAGGCATCTCCATACACTTTTGAAATTACTTTTGCCATGTTTCATCACCCATTTCTTCCAATGTCTCGTCGATCAACTGCGCCTGCATCTCTTCTGTCATAGACTGGGATACAAACTTACCAGCCATAGCAGAGGCAATCTGTACCATCTCCTGCTTCATATCGTCGCGGGCCTTGTCTTTCTCCAGCGAGATTTCTTTTTCCGCCCGTGTCAGGATCCGGTGAGCCTGCTCATTGGCCGCCTCTACGATCTCGGTCTCTCTGGCTTTTGCCTTTTTCCGGGCTGCTGCCATCATTTCAGCCGATTCTTCCTCCACTTTGGACAAAGCTTCTGTATACTGTTCTTTCTGCTTCATGGCATCTGCCTTTGTCTCAGCCGCTTCATCTAACTGGCTTTGAATAAACGCTTTTCTTTTCTCCAGCATTTTGCGGGCCGGATCAAACAAAAGATAGGACAGCAGCACAAACAGGAAAAACATGGCTACCAAAGTCACGCCTGTGTCAAACAAAAGCTGTGGGTCCAGGTTAAAAATTCTATCCAAATCAACAATCCTCCTTTCTCATTTATCTGGAATGGACTGTCGATTATACTACGAACAGCAGGATCATGGCTACGACCAGACCATACAAAGCGGATGTCTCGGCTACGGCCTGTCCTAAAAGCATAGTTGACATGATGTTTCCTCTTGCGCCCGGGTTACGGCCTACTGCACTGGCACCATAACCGGCAGCGATACCCTGTCCAATACCGGTTCCAAGTCCGGTAATAACAGCAAGTCCTGCTCCAATATACTTACCTGCTAAAGCAATCTGTGTAAAATCCATATTCATTTCCTCTCTTTCTGTGCTCTTTTGGCACTGTTTCAATTTGTGATTCTTCTATTCCTCTTGAATATCTGCAGCATTAGCAATAAATACCATGGTCAACATGGCAAATACATATGACTGCAACACTCCGGCAAATACATCCAGATAAGCATGTAGTGCTGCCGGCCAAATCAATGTGGCAATATGCGGAAGCAATCCGTAGATCAGTGCCATCATCATCGTTCCTGCCAGAATATTGGCGAAAAGACGCAGTGACAAAGAAATCGGCGTTGCAAATTCACTGATTACATTGATTGGAAAAAATAAAAAGATTGGTTCAAATAAACCTTTGAGCCTTCCCCACTTCTGCCATTTGATTCCCTCATACTGAATGATGAAGAATGTAATCAAACCTAATGGCAGCGTCACTCCATAATCTGCGGTCGGAGGTCTGAGACCAAACAGCCCCGCCAGGTTACAACTAAGTATCACCATAAAAATAACCCCAATGTAATTCTGGAACTTTGGCGCCAGGGTTTTGCCCATGTTGTCGTGAACAAGGTTGTCCAGCATCTCTACCAGCATTTCCATTACATTTAGTATCCCCTTCGGGGGCTTGGTAGGATCTGCTTTTGCAATCTTTCGATTCATAACGATCGCAAATATAACCAGAATCGCAAATACGATTGCCAGACAAACATGTGTAGTAGTAAGATATACGCTTTTTCCACCGACTTCAAAAAGCTTTTGATACCCATACACATAAAAGTCTATCTTGTTTTCCACACCATCACTCTCCTTTCTCTATTTTATCATTGCAGAGTCTCCTGTCTCATTTCTTAGTCGGAACCGTTCCATGACCGGAACAAGAAATGGGGCGAATTTTCTTCCGAATAACCCAGCCAAAACAGTATATGGCATAATCCACTCTGCTATATAAAAACTGCCTAACAAAACGACAATTTCTATCAAGGCTCTTAAAAATCCATTCCATCTGGAATGATTCACCGCGCTTTTGCGGTTCAGATCCATCTCATGATCCAGACAGTGATATAGATGGACCATCATCAAAGTAGCAACCAGACTGCCTGTTACTTCTCCCAGTACATAGGGAATTTTTGATGGAACGAAAAAAACACCGGCCAAGATCACAATAACCGCCAGAAACCAGATACCGATGATCACCTCAATCAGACTTCTTTTTGCTTCCTTCATCCTCACTCTCCTTTGTTTCATCCTGTGACGATCCTGGGGTATACACCCCGGTCAGCACCAGCATACTCCGCAGAGCCGCCAGGATTCCTATAACCATCATGATGATAATGATAAAACGGGTTCCAAGAAGCTTGTCCAAATAGTATCCGATTCCCAGACTAACTGCCAGGCAGGTCATCATGCTGATGCCAATCTGGCCAAACATGGCCAGCGCCTTTGCAATCTCCCGATGTTCCTTTTTCTTATCTCTTTTTCTCATAATTCTCTTGCTTTCCGGACGCAGGCTTTCTGACCTTCGATCACCGCACTGCGCAGTCCTTTCTCTTCCAGCACGCGCACCGCCTCAATGGTGGTTCCTCCCGGAGAACAAACCATATCCTTTAATTCTCCCGGATGCCTGCCGGTGTCTAACACCATTTTAGCACTTCCCAGCACACTCTGGGCTGCCAGTTTGTAAGCTTTATCTCTTGGCATGCCATCTGCCACTGCCGCATCTGCCATGGCCTCAATAAACATAAATACATACGCCGGTGAACTGCCACTGACACCGATCACTGTATCGATCATGTTCTCGCTGACTACTTCCACGATGCCAAAACTCTCAAACAGATTAATGGCCATCTGCTTTTCTTCATCCTGCATCAGCTCGTTAAAACACATACCGGTGGCACCTTCCAGTACCAGTGCCGGTGTATTGGGCATCGTCCGCACCAGCTTGATCTCTTTGCCGAAGAATCCTTCGATATCAGCAATACTCTGTCCGGCTGCAATGGAAATAACCACTGTGTTCATGTTGACAAATTCTGCGATTTCCCGGATCACCGATTCAAACTGGAATGGTTTTACAGCCAGCACCAGCACATCTGCTTTTTCAGCCACCTTCCGGTTATCCGTCGTAGTCTCAACACCCAGCTGCCTGTGGATCTGTGCCAGGGCCTCCTCGTTCCTTCTGGAAACAATGATCTGATCCTTCTGATACAATCCTTTTTGCAGAATCCCTTTCAGCATGGCCTGCGCCATATTTCCACAACCTATAAAACCTAGCATTACCATCATCCTTTCTGATTATTCTTCGATCATGTCTACTCTCCGCTTGTGTCTGTCAATTCCGGAAAACTGTGTTTCCAGAAATGTGTCTATAATTTTGATGGCCAGACCGGTTCCTACCACTCTGGCTCCCAGTGCCAGCACATTGGCATCATTGTGAAGCCTGGTGGATTCCGCGCTGAAACAGTCGCTGCATACCGCTGCCCGCACACCTTTGATCTTATTGGCCGCAATGGAGATACCGATTCCGGTTCCACAGATCAAAATACCTCTGTCACATTCGCCATCTGCCACAGCTCGTCCCACTTTTTTCCCATACACCGGATAATCTACCGGTTCCGGGTCGTAACTGCCGTAGTCTTTGTAAGAAAGACCTCTTTCTTCCAAATGTTTTTTTATTTCCTGTTTTAATTCATAACCAGCCTGGTCGCTTCCCAATGCAATCATAGTTTCCTCCTATCCGAATAACTACTGCCATTCTAATTTTTTCTTAACCTTATACAATAAATCTTTCAGTTCTGCGTAACACTCTTCGTAGGCATCTTCGTCTCCCCCATAAGGATCCAGCACATCACCTTCCTCCCCTACAAATTCTTTCAGTGTGTACACATTTTCTTCCAGTTCATAATCCTCCACGATCTTTACCTTCTCCGGAAAATTCATGGTCAGGATCAATGTATGCTCATCCACTTCTTCCTCGGAAAACTCCTGGGAAAGTTTTTCTTCACAGGGAATTCCGTGAACCGTAAGCAGATCTGTCACTTTTTTATTCTGAGGCTCTTCGAACAAAACAACCAGCCCCCTGGAAAGGATTTCTTTGGACTTGTCCATAAGGATGCTCTTCATGATCCATTCCGCCATGGGACTCAATATGGTATTTTCTTTGCTCAAAAACAAAATTCTTTGAAAATCCATGGTAAACCACCTGCCTTTGTATCTCCTACAAATATTCTATATGCTGCCCCGCTGCCTTCAACAGACGATTCATGATCGCCTCACTTTTATCTTCTCCTGCAAAACTCTCTGACAAAATGACCTCTACACCCAGTCGGTCAAACTCTCTCAGTGCCCCGTACAATCCGTGGGCAATGGTCTTATCTTTTCTGGATCCTGCTACCACTACCTGTCCGTAAGGATAAGCATCTTTTGTTTCCTCTGTGGCAAGAATTCCCACTTTGTCCTCCGGATATCCGGCTGCTTTTTCACAGATCTTTTTGATCACCTTTTCTGTGTCTCCCTGGTATACTGCCATGGAAGCTTTCGGCGCATAATGACGGTATTTCATGCCGGGTGCTTTGGGATGTTTCGCCGGATCCTTTCCGGACAACCCCGGATCCATACGGACTTCTCCAACTACCTCCTCTGCCATCGCCTGGGTAATATACCCCGGCCGCAGGATCACCGGCACTTCCTCCGTAAGGTCGATAATGGTAGACTCAATGCCGATCCCCACTTCGCCTCCGTCAATGATCACATCAATCTTTCCATCCAAGTCTTCTTTTACATGCTCTGCCCTGGTAGGACTTGGTCTGCCGGAAGTATTGGCACTGGGTGCCGCTACCGGAACTCCTGCCTGACGGATCAGCTCTCTGGCTCCCTCATGGGAGGGCATCCGGACCGCCACGGTCTCCAATCCCCCTGTAGTCTCAAGAGGAACCTCCGGCGCCTTCTGAAAAATCAAAGTCATTGGTCCCGGCCAGAAGGCTTCCATCAAAGCCTCTGCTGCCGGATTGATCCCCCGGACAATCGGCTCTAACTCCTGCCTGCTGCTGATATGCAGGATCAGCGGATTGTCACTGGGACGCCCTTTTGCCTCATAAATTTTCATGGAAGCTTCCTTCATCAGACCGTTTCCCCCCAGACCGTATACTGTCTCTGTAGGGAATGCAACCAGGCCGCCTTCACGCAGTAATCCCGCCGCATATTCCAGTTCTTCTTTTTTATAACCGTGGGCTTTGTCCCAGGATATATATCTCGTCTCCATTTACCAATTCCTTCTATTCTCAAGTTGTAGAATCATAATAAATTATTTTACCATAATTTTACCACTTATACAAGAAATTTTCCACTCCCTCTGCCACACAGCGAACGATGTTATCCTGATATTTTCCCTCATTTAGTTTCTTTTCCTCATCCGGATTTGATAAAAAGCCACATTCCACGATGACAATAGGCTGTTTGGATTCTTTCAGCATAAAATAAGACATATCGGATTTTGCCACCCGCTTATTCTCCGGATCCAGTCCCGACCGCAGTAGATCCTGGATGGTCTCTGCCAGTTTTTTCCCTTCTTCCGATTCCTTGTAATAAAATACCTGGGCCCCTTTAATATCTTCTCTGGGATAACTGTTCTGATGGATGGATATGACAAGGGCCGGATCCCATTCTTTGATCTTTTCTGCCCTGGCGGTCAGATCCTGCATTTTTTTACTGCGGATCCCTTCTTTTTCCAGCATATCGTCACCTTCTCTGGTCATATATACGGTATATCCGCTTTTTTGCAGATACTTGGACAGTTTTTTTGCTATGGCCAGATTCACATCCTTTTCCAGACTTCCGCCTACCCCTACTTTTCCCGGATCATCCCCGCCGTGTCCCGGATCGATGACGATCACCTCTTTTGCCCCGGCTCTGGTCAGGTTCAGCGTTTCCTGGTGGTGCCCATACAGATTCAGGCACCACACAACCCCGCCAAGCACAGCCACCGCCAGACACATGATCCACCATCTGCCCCGGATCCTTTTTATTTTATCAGCCATTTTTCAATACCTCCTGTGGTCTATGTATATGTGGCTTTTCTCCAAATCATGCGGCTTCTTTTGGCTCTGCCTTGACACAAGGGGGGCAAATCATTACAATAAGTATAAAATTTTTTCCAGAAATGAGGGAGATTCATGGATAATCGTAATTTTACGCTTCTGACTGATTTTTATGAACTGACAATGATGCAGGGATATTTTGAAAATCACGCCAACGAAACCGTTGTATTTGACCTGTTTTACCGCCAGAATCCGGACAACGGCGGCTATGCTGTCTGCGCCGGACTGGATCAGGTCATTGATTATATCAAAAGTCTGCATTTTGATTATGACGATATTGACTATCTCCGGGGACTTGGCTGTTTTTCCGAAGATTTTCTGAATTATCTGGCAAGTTTTCACTTTACCGGAGATTTGTATGCGATTCCGGAGGGCAGTGTGGTATTTCCTATGGAACCGCTGGTAAAAGTAGTGGCTCCCATCATGGAAGCCCAGCTGGTTGAAACGGCCATTTTGAACTTGATCAACCACCAGTCCCTGATCGCCACCAAGGCGGCCAGAGTCTGTTATGCAGCCAAGGGCGGCGGCGTCATGGAGTTTGGTCTGCGCCGGGCCCAGGGACCGGATGCCGGTACATTCGGTGCCAGAGCAGCTGTCATCGGTGGCTGTATCGGCACCAGTAATGTGATCTGTGCCAAAGATTTTGATGTTCCGGCTCTCGGCACCCACGCCCACAGCTGGATCATGAGTTTTGGTGATGAATTAACAGCCTTCCGCAAATACGCAGAGCTTTATCCACAAAACACCACCCTGTTGGTGGATACTTATGACACGCTCCGCTCCGGCGTTCCCCATGCCATCCAGGTTTTCAGGGAACTCCGTGAGCAGAACAAAATGCCGGAGAAGTACGGTATCCGTCTGGACAGCGGGGATCTGGCGTATCTGTCCAAAAAGGCAAGAAAAATGCTGGATGACGCAGGTTTTACCGATGCCGGTATCTGCGCCTCCAGCGACTTGGACGAATATTTAATCGACTCCCTTCTCTCTCAGGGTGCCTGCATTGATTCCTGGGGTGTGGGAACCAATCTCATCACTTCCAAAAACACCCCTGCTTTTGGCGGCGTGTACAAACTGGCAGCCATCTGCGGAGAAGACGGACAGTTTATCCCTAAGATAAAATTATCCGAAAACCCGGTAAAGATCACCAATCCGGGCAATAAAACCGTATACCGCATTTACGACAAAGAAAGCGGCAAGATCCGGGCTGATTACATCACCCTGGCTGAGGAAACCTTCGATCCGCAAAAGGATCTTACCCTTTTTGATCCCAATGCTTCCTGGAAAAAGACTACTTTAAAAGGCGGCACTTATTCCATGAAAGAAATCCTGGTTCCTGTTTTCAAAAACGGCCAGTGTGTTTACGAATCCCCCTCTGTTATGGAGATACGGTCCTACTGTGCCAGGGAACTGGATACTCTCTGGGAAGAAACCCGCCGCCTTGTAAATCCACAATCGGTGTATGTAGATCTTTCTGACCGTCTTTACGAGATCAAGTCCGGTCTTTTACATCAATTCCAGATCTGACCTCCTTATCTGGAAGTCAGATCCGGCAATTCATAATCCCAGGTACCATAGGCATCTTCTGCTTCTTTTGGTACCACTACCGGATTATTCAATACCATATCTTCACCGGAGAAGGTCTGCTCTTCTCCGGTTTCATCTTCTTCGGAAAATTCCTCATACAACTCCACCGTCGGCGGTTCCTCAGATAAGAAACGAAGTTCAACATCTTCGCTGTGGCTGCACAGATACAGTGACTGCCACCCTTTCTTCAGTTTCTTAACCGATGACGGGATCAAAACACGCTTGAGGCTTCCCCTCTTGCCTACCGATATTCCTGCCTCCAGGGATGTTACCTTCTGCGGAATATTGATAATGCCACTTTCCGATGCTGCTGCCACCAGCCGTTTCTCATTGGCGGTGACAATACATCCGGTTCTTTCTTTATACTTTTTGTTTCCTTCATCCAGAGAAATAGACTCCAGCTCCGGTCCATCCAGCGCATATTTTCCAATGCTCGTAAGAGACTTAGGAAGAGAAATCTTTTTCACCGAAGAATAACGGAGAAAATACTTTGGCAAAATCCGGACGCCCTCCGGCACCTTCATATTGGAAAGACCAAGCGGTGCGTACAAAATATCTCCGGTACTCTTCTTAATGATAAAATCATTTTCATTTTTGTAGTGGCTGTTAGTTCCTTCCAGACCGAACTCACAAATATGGTAGCAGCCGTAGAACAAATACGGTGTCAGACTCTTGATGCCATCTGGCAGATTGATTTTTTCCAAGTTCTTAAAGCCACTGAAAGATCCTTCTTCCAGCCGCTCCACGGTGTCCGGAAGAACAATCTCCTTTACATTTTTCATCTTGGATGCACTTTTCAGATCCTCTCCATCCAGATCTGAATACTCGCCGTCCTTATTATTATCCGGACATACCGTAGTTCCCACTATCGTATAGTATTCATTTCCTTTGCCTGGCTTTCCGATCCGCACTACCGGCGCATCATCAAACTCCTCCGGAATCTGGATTTTTTCCACACTGTCTCCGGAAAATGTTATTTTCGTGATCCACACTTTGTTGGTATCCTGGGACATACGGATGGTATAAGTGAGATCTCCCTTTTTCACATCCGACTCCATCTTCTCCCATTTGACCTTTTCCACCGGTTTATCCGCATCAGCAGATGCCCCGTTTGAAATGATCTGTTCGGCCTTATCGGTCTTTGGATCCACTTTGTTCTTCAATTTTTCTTCTTTTTTCTTCTTGTTTTTCTCTTTCTTTGCCTCCGGGACAAAATCATCATCCTCCACCGAAACGATGTGGGATGTGTCCTCCTCACTGGTTTTGTGTTCCCTGGACTCTTCCTGTCTCCCGAAAAAGGAGAGAGAATCCCATGGATGGAAATGGAACACTCTGGCGCTGACCTGGCCGGCAACTACCAGACTGGTTAAAATAATGGCGATCATGGCCACCTTGCGCATCACCAGTCCCAGTGTGATCCGGGAACCAAAATACCGTTCACTCCAGAACAATTTCTTGATCCGGCGCTGGAATCTAGGAGAAAATTCATGCTCCTCCATCTGATCCGCCATTTCATCAATTTCCTTAAGCTTTGCTTCCTGGTACTTTTTCAAAGCTTCTTTCAATTCGCTCTCGGTCATGCCTTCACCTCCTGTTCCATTACCATCTTCCTTGCCCGGGACAACCGGCTGGCCACAGAGCCTTCCCTCAGTCCCAGGGTAGCGGCAATTTCTTTAATACTTAACTCGTTGCAATAAAACAAGATCAAAACTTCCTTGTACTTTTGTGGTAGTTTGTCAATCATTTCCATAGCCTCCATTGTTTCATGCGCTGTCACATCACTGTCCACGGCTTCTACCCCTTCCAGTTCGTCCAGCGAAACTTCACCCATTTTCTTCTTTTTGCGACACATATCGATGATCGTGTGTTTCACGACCACCACAAGAAACCCCTTCGTTTCCGGTGTATCTACCTCTCCGATCTTGTCTATGTTCTTGATCACCTTCTCCCATGACGAAAATACCGCGTCCTCCGCATCATATGAATTTCTCAATGATTTGTACGCGATGCTGTACATAAGCCGGTTGTATTTTTCATACAACTGCTCGATCTTTCTCTTTTCCTCCGGTGCGTCCACCGAAGCAATCAGTAAGCATAACATATGTTTTTCCCCTTTTATCGTTGTTTTGTTCGGAACTTCCGCCTGCAAAAAAAGTCCCTCATCCTGTCTGTCTATTAACTATAACGAAGCGGATGAGGGAAACCTTGCATTTTATTTCATTAACCTTTAATTAAATCCATAAATTTTCTGTGAAATTGAATATCCCCACACCACTATTTTGCGGCCTGCCGCACTGCGGATCTGCATCGGCTTGCTCAGTGCCATTTTATTTACCATACGGTACATGCCTTTATTCTGTGTTTTCAGATAGTTCCATAGTTCTTCCCGTTTTTCAAGGCTTTTCTCCGATCCTTCCTTGATCAGAAAGACCGAACTTACCGTCATCATCATTGTCAGGTATTTTACCATATAATTTCTCAGCTTTTTGTTCCGGATCTTGGTCAGATCATAGGCATCGATCATGATCTTTGTCACCCGGATCTGCTGATCAATTCTTCCTATCATTACTTTTTCATTGACTGACTGGTCATCTCTGCCGATAAAATAGCGGTACAGATCCACATTGCAGTAATACATGGTCTTTACATACGGCAGTGGATTGTACACAAAAATATTATCTACATAAAAAGTGTGAAGGGGCAGCTGGAGTTTGCAGTCCCGGAGCAGTTCTGTACGGTAGATCACCGAATGCATCAGAATATTCTGGCTCATTTTAAACCGCCCTATATCACTCCATGTAAAAATCTCATTCTGTGGGAAAACGCCTCCGTAACGGATGGCTTTGTGTTTCTGGAGACTTGGTTTTTCATAGACATAGTTCGCCAGGAACATGTCCACTCCCTTTCCGTCCTTCACAAATCCTTTCAAAATGTCCATTACCTTAATGAGTGCCTTCTCATCAAACCAGTCATCGCTGTCCAGCACCTTATAATAAATGCCGGAAGCGTTGGCAAGTCCTGTATTTACGGCACTGCCGTGGCCGCCGTTTTCTTTGTGGATCGCCTTTATGATAGTAGGATGTTCTGCTGCCAGACGGTCTGCGATCTCGGCTGTCTTGTCCGTAGATCCGTCATTTACCAGCAAAATCTCTATCTCCTCGCCACCACACAAGGCTGTTTCTACTGCGTGTTCCATATAACTTTCTGAATTGTAACAAGGTATTGCTACGGTTAATAGTTTCATAGAAACCTCCCTTTAATCAATGTCCGCTGCCAGTGAAAGTGCTCTCTCCACAATGGCATCTATATTATAATATTTGTACTCTGCCAGACGGCCCAGAAGATAAAATCCAGGAATTTTTGACACCAGTTTTTCATACTGTTCAAACCGCTCCTGATTTTCCGGATTGTTAATGGCATAGTATGGGATTTCGCCCTCTTTGCCGGAATACGGCATCGGATACTCTTTCACAATGGTGGTATCCTTTTTATCTAATTGTCCCGAAAGGTACTTAAATTCCGTAATCCTGGTGTAGTCCTCCGACACGGTATAGTTCACCACACCATGACTCTGATAAAACGGCTTGTCATAGTGTTCAAAATCAAACCGCAGTGAGCGGTATGGCAGTCTTCCGTAGCAGCAGTCAAACAACTCGTCCAACGCTCCGGTATAGATCACATTGCCCTCAAACACGGCTCCGTCCAGTAACACCGGTGTGTCGCTGTCCGGCTGGATCGTCAGGATCTTTTTCGCATCACAGTCCAGTCTCAGTTCAATGCCCTCATAATCCAGCATCCGCTCAAAGATCTGTGTGTAGCCATCCTTTGGCATCCCCTGATAGGTATCCTGAAAATACCGGTTATCTCTGGACAAAAGAACCGGCACTCGTCCAGAAACCGCCGGGTCGATCTCTTTTGGCGATTTGCCCCACTGCTTCATGGTATATTTCAAAAAGATATTTTCATATACATAATCTGCAATCTCTTTTAATTCCGGATTTTCATGGTTCATAAGCTGCAGGATCGGCACTCTGGCTCCCTCTCCAAACTCACGGATCAAGATTTCTTCCAGATGAGGTGCCCGCTCTCCAAACACCATGGACAAGGTGTTGAGGTTAAACGGGATCGGCAGTTCCTTTCCATAAATATTACCCACTACCTCATGCCGGTAATCATACCACTTTGTAAAGCGGGACAGATAATCATACACTTTCTTGCTGTTGGTATGGAAAATGTGAGGTCCATACTGATGGATCATAATTCCGTATTCGTCTTTTCTGTCGTAGCAGTTGCCGCCTACATGATTTCTTTTATCTATTACAAGTACCTTATGTCCTTTTTTTTCTGCCAATTCTCTGGCTGCGGTTGCTCCTGCAAATCCACATCCAATGACAATACTATCGTACATTTTACTGGTACCTCCCTTTTTCTTTGTTTACACTTTCCTATTCTAACAAATTCAACGGATAATATCTACTATTAATTGTGGCAATTCCGGCTTTGTTTCATCAATCTGGACACTTTCCAGATACAGTTCACCGGCAGTATCCAGCGAATCTTCCCGGTTTGTGTATAAAACAGCCATCACATCCCCCGGCTCTACATAAGCACCGATCTTTTTATACACCAGTATACCGGCACTATAGTCTACTTTGCTGTCTTTTTTCTCTCTTCCGGCACCTAACACTCCGGCCGCTACACCGATCTGCTCCGTCTGCATGCCGGTGATATAACCGGCTTTTGGTGCCTTTATTTCTCTGGAAAAAGCGGCCACATCAAAGCGGTCCGGATCCTCTATATAAGAAAGATCTCCCCCCTGGTTTTCTACCATGACCTTGAACTTTTCCCAGGCCTGGCCTTTATTGAGTGCCTCTTCTGCCAGCATTTTCCCGCATTCGTAAGTCGTATCTCTGCCCAGTGAGATCATCATGCCTGCCAGTGCCGTGGCCACTTCCCTTACATCCGCCGGTCCCCGGTTCTGCAGGACTTCAATGGCCTCTTTCACTTCCAGGTTGTTGCCTACCGCCTGTCCCAGAGGCTCGTCCATACTGGTAATGAGAGCTACCGTCTCCTTTCCGGCACCATTTCCAATGGCTACCATCCGTTTGGCCAGTTCCCGGCTGTCCTTCAGGTCTTTGATAAAAGCACCGCTTCCCGTGGTCACATCCAGCACGATCTTGTCACTGCCTGCTGCCAGTTTTTTACTCATAATAGAAGCTGCGATCAAAGGAATACTTTCTACCGTAGCTGTCACATCCCTCAATGCATACAAAAGTTTGTCTGCCGGAGCCAGATTTCCTGTCTGGCCAATGACACTCAGTCCCTTTGTCTTTACCGCTTCAAAAAAATCTTCCTGGCTCAGGTCAATGCGAAAACCGGGTATGGATTCCAGTTTATCCAGCGTGCCGCCGGTAAACCCAAGCCCCCGGCCGCTCATTTTCGCCACCGGTACACCGCAGGCTGCCACCACCGGTCCCAGAACGAGCGTGATCTTGTCTCCTACCCCTCCTGTGGAATGTTTGTCCACAATGGTCCCCGGGATCGGGGAAAGATCTACCACATCCCCGGAATCACGCATCACCAGTGTCAGAGTGGTCAGTTCTCTGTCGTTCATCCCCTGAAAATAAATAGCCATCAGCATCGCTGCCATCTGATAATCCGGTATCTGCCCTGACACATATTCCTCGATCATCTGCTTTATCTCGGCGTCGCTTAATTCTCCTCCCTGTCTCTTTCGGTGAATCCAGTCTACAAATCTTGCGGTACCCATAACGATCCCTTCCTTCCCATAGGATATAAACCCTGATACACAGAAGAGCACCTTCTATGGTATCCATATCTGGTGCTCTCCTCCATCGTTTCTTTTTCTTTTAATCTTCGTCCGGCTTTACTGTAATCACACAAACTGCCTTCTTCTTGCTTCCGTCTGTGGTTTTTACAGTTACCTTTGCCTTACCGGTTCCTACCATGGTAACCGTACCATTGGCATCTACGGTAATGACTTTCTTGTTTGAACTACTCCATTTTACTTTCTGATTGGTTGCATTGGACGGTGTGACTTTGTAATCTAACTGATAGGTGTTATCCGCATCTTCATACAATACTGCGTCATCCTCGTCCTCATCACTGTCGTCCTCATCCTCATCCTCTTCGTCGTCTGTATCTTCATCATCTACCGAAACCTCTTCATCGTCCTCATCGCTGTCCTCGGTATCATCCTCGTCATCTGCATCGTCTGCATCCGAACCGGTATCCATGTACAGTGTGAGTTTTTTCTTCATAGAGATCTTTTTCACCAGAATATTTTTCTTGGCTACTACAACGGTGATGGTCACTTTCTTCTTCGGGTTTGCCTTGGATTTCACGGTAATCTTGGTTTTTCCCAGTTTCTTCGCCTTGATCACGCCTGTTTTACTGACGGATGCAACGGCTGACTTGGAACTTTTGAAAGTCACTTTTTTGCTGGCCTTGCTTCCCTTTTTCAGTACAATAGCAACGGAAAGTTTTACTTTTTTCCCTTTACCGATGGTGATCTTTTTGGATTTTACATTGGTAATCTTTACTGCCTTTACACTGGTGTCCTTTTTCGCCTGCACCGGCACAGTAAAGAAACCAAAAGAATAGGTCATCATCACTGCCAGAGCCAATACACAGGCAATTCCTTTTAATGCGTTTTTCTTCATAGAAAACCTCCTCTCAAACGGTCAAAAATTACTGCTTTTATTGTACCATTAAGCCTGAGGTTTTTCAACCACATTATGGCAATTTTGTGGCAGTAAAAGCCGTACGGTAAAAACACTGCCGTCTCCCTGCCATTCCATGATCCCATTCCACTTTTCCACCACCAGTCTGGCGGATCTGGTTCCGATCCCCATTCCTTCATGTTTGGTAGACCGGAATCCCTTTTTCTCTGATAAAAGCTGCTGATCATAACTGTTTTCAATGCAGGCTATGATCTGGTTTCCCTGATCCTGAATCTGCACCTTTATATAACCATCCTCTTTCAGTTTTCTGGCTGCCTCCCAGGCATTTTCCAGAAGGTTGCCAAACAAAATAGTAAAGTCCGTGTCCTCCATCTCGATCTCTTCCGGCAGATCTGCCGCACATTCAAACCGGATCTTATGCCGTCCGCACAAAGACTGATAATATTTTAGCAGCGCATCGGCTAACATATTCCGGCACAAAACGATACGGCCCTTCTGTTCCTCTGCCCCCATATATTTCTGCAGATATTCCTTGGCAAGAGATATCTCCTGCTGCTGGAGATAGGAGGCCAGGGTCTGCATATGATGACGGTGGTCATGGCGCATCCGCACCATTTCATCAATTCTGTCGTTCAGTTCTCTATAATGGGTCTTCTGCATCTCAATCTGGGTTGCCAGATAATGCGTTTCCTGCTTCAGGATCAGACTGGCACGGTAAGTCCCGGCCAGATCCTTCGCCAGTTCATAACCAATGGAAAGCACCAGCATAAACAGGCCGATTTCCTGGAACCATCCTCCATAGATCGGTTCATAGCCCGGATACATGCGGTCCGCCACCAGGGAAGCACCAAACAACACCGTTCCCACAAGCAGAACCGGCGTCTTGCACACCTCTTTGCGGTACGCCCGGAAGGCCTGATACAGCAGACAGAGCGCACAGCCTGTTTTATATAAAAATAAGAGAAGCGCATAGATCTGTCCAAATCTGGCATTTCCCGCGCCAAACATAAAAAATACACAGGCAAGCACCATTCCCCCGGACAAGATCCCTGTTTCCACCCGGATCAGTCTTTGAGGAAGCTTCACGATTTTTCCCTGGATCCTTGCGATCAGCGGATACACCCCCATGAGACACACTACTTCCAGCACATACCAGGGCCGTACCGGCCAGGTTCCGTATGAGAAAAACACCGGATAACAGGAGGTAAGGAAGCACACGCCGCATACAGCCGCAAATCCATAGGCATATGTCTGTTTCAGCTGCCATGCGAAAAACAGGGAAAATACACCCAGAAGCACCATGATGGTAAGATACGCCCCTGTCATCAAAAGCCTGGTGGACAGGTATTTTTCTATCACCGGCGTTTTCCCAAAAGCAGGCGGATACACCATACCGCTGTAAACATGGGAATAGTTGGTAACGATCATGGTAATGTGAAGGGTTCCACTGGCCGTAAAGGATATGGTCTGGTTTCCCACTTCATCCCGGTAATTTTCCGGATCCGGATTTCCCAGCGTCAGTGCCTTGGCATCATTCAGATACAGCGTGTAGGCAGAAAATACCTCCGGCATATACAAAGTATAAGTAGCCGGTGTCTCCGGCAGAGACAAGGTCAGCCGGTAAGTGCAGCTTCCCTGAGTCTCCTTTTCCGGATCCCCATAACTGAAATTGGCATAAGACCCCAGCGTAATATAACTGCCGTTTTCCACACTGCCCTTCTCAAAATCCTCCGGCGTATACTGTTTGTCTGGATAACAATTCCATTGATGGGCTAAAAACAAAGGTTTATCCTGATTCAGGGTTCCTTCGTCCAGAAAAACCACGCCTCCCATAGGATAAACCATTGTATTTTCGTATTTGTTATTGTAATGATATAAAAAAGCAGCCACTGCCATAAACAATCCAAAGGATACAAGCAAAAAAGCCGCCGCCTGTACAAGTCTGGATCTCATATCACAGTTTCCTTTCTTTTCTGCGGTACACAAAGCATCCCAGAGACCCCAGGATAATTCCCGCCAGTATGAGCATTACCGGCAATGGCACGGTATTGTGTCTCAGTCTCTGCGGAGAAACGGAACTAGGGATCTTGTAATTTCCTGTCTGGCTCACCGACACCGGAACCATATCCACATTCTGCTTCCATGTAAAACGGCTGCCGGGGATTTTTGTAATTTCTTTTTCCCCTTTAAAGATCCGGATAGAAACACTGTCTCCCTGTCTTCTCTC
The DNA here is from genome assembly GCA_034089785.1 of Eubacterium sp. Lineage (GTDB taxonomy): Bacteria > Bacillota > Clostridia > Lachnospirales > Lachnospiraceae > Eubacterium_F. Next base: position 357 of record JAXDTV010000083.1, on the reverse strand, counting down.
TATGACAACCCGGAGCAGTTCCGAATCTTCCAGTCCGAGCGACAAAAGGAAGTTGGTAGGTATCTCCAGTTTCACTGTATCCTGCTCAAAAGGCATCCACACCGGATGGGACGCTGCCATCAACCGCAGTCTTTTTCCTGTGATGGCTGTCGTATCACCCCGGATGGTTTCCACCTTGGTAGTTTCCTCCGCATGGACGATCTTGCTTTCGTCCTTTTGCTGTAGGAAGTTACTTTACCGGATTGTTTTTTCTTCTGTCTCTGTTTTCTTTGTCTCACTCTTCACAGAAGAAGATGCGGTCGGCGAAACACCGGTATCTGTTTTTTTCACATTGTCCTGCTTCTGCTCCTCTGTCTT
>JAXDTV010000065.1:0-11460 GCA_034089785.1 Eubacterium sp. | reverse complement strand
CATACCGGGCCAGCTCTTCTGCCTGATTGTACCCCCGGAACCACAGCCGTCTCTGGTGCAGCGGCACTGCCATTACTACATCCGGCTGCCAGCCGGCGATCTGCCTGCCTCTGTGCTTGATCAGTTCTCTGCCAAACACTTCGCTTAACACAGACTGTCCCGTGTATTTGTAAAGGTGCATCATCTGCTTTCCTTTGTCGTCATATACCCACAGGGCTGTTCCCTGCCGCAGCTGGCTGTCCCGACGGTTACAGTCATGGCAAAGTTCCTTTTCTTCCGTCGCTATGGGCTTGCCACAGTGCTTGCAGCACGGTTCTTCTACCCAGATCAGATTTTTATAACAGTCCGGGCAAAATACATCTTTTTCATCTGCCGTCTTTGCCGATCCACAGACCGGGCATTTCTTTGGATACAAAAGATGGATAAAGCTCATGTTTACTCCTCCTTTATTATAACATAGATGTCTTTTTCATGCACCTATTTTCCCTCAATTTCCTGAATCCTGCCTGCCAGGGATGAATACCTGAGCTGTTCGGACTGGTTCTTGATCATATTCTGTACGGTCTCGCGGCTTCCTACGATGGTGACGCACTGTTTGCCGCGGGTCACGGCTGTGTACAGGATGTTCCGATTCATAAGGGGTCTCGGACCTGCCAGAAGTGGCAGTACCACCGCCGGGTACTCGCTTCCCTGGGATTTATGTATGGTAATGGCGTAGGCCAGTTCCAGTTCATCCAGTTCCCCCTGGGAATAAGTCACATACTTTTCCTCGTCAAACAGCACCGTCACCTGCTTGTTGTAAGTGTCGATCTCCTGGATGATACCGCAGTCTCCGTTAAATACACCGCTGCCTTCCTCTACGCAGTAGCCGTTGTACCCCCGGATTTCCCATTTGATCTGATAGTTGTTCTTCATCTGCATAACCTTGTCCCCCTGGCGGAACAACACGCCATGGCTCTCTATCTGTGGTTTCCCCGGTGTCTCCGGATTTAAGTATCTCTGCAGCACTTCATTGCACCGGTGTACTCCCAGTTCGCCTTTTTTCATGGGGGTCAGCACCTGCACATCAAAAGGCGTGCAGTGGGTGTATTTCGGCATGCGGTCCCGCACCAGCCAGAGCATCACTTCCAGCACGCCATGGCTGTCATCCCGCTTCAGACAGAAAAAGTCCTTGCTTTGGTTGTCCAGGGAAATCGGTTCTCCCGCATTGATCTTATGAGCGTTGACAATAATATCACTTTCTGCCGCCTGACGGAAGATCCTTGACAGTTTTACCACATTGAAGCAGTGGGACTGGATAATGTCTTTTAAAACATTTCCCGGCCCTACGCTGGGAAGCTGGTTCACATCTCCCACCAGAATCAGGCGGGTTCCTACTGACACTGCTTTCAGGAGGCTGTGAAACAGGTAAATATCCACCATGGACATTTCATCGATGATGATCACATCCGTCTCCAGCGGGTTCCACTCATTCCGTCCAAACTGCTCAGCTCCCCGGTCGGCGTTTTCTTCCTGCTCTCCCGGTGCACCGTTGTACTCCAGCATACGGTGTATGGTCTGGGCCTCACAGCCGGTGGCCTCGGTCATTCTCTTGGCCGCACGGCCGGTAGGGGCCGCCAGCATAATACTCATGCCCTGCTTTTCAAAACAGCGGATGATCATGTTGATGGTGGTGGTCTTTCCGGTTCCCGGTCCACCGGTCACTACCAGAAGTCCACTGTGCATGGCTTCTTTTACTGCGATTCTCTGCTGGTCGTCCAGTTCCAGTTCTTCCTGGGCCTCCAGACTGGCGATCTGTTTCATAGCGTACTCTTCGTCTCTCTCCAGAGGGATGTTCAGATCCCACAGCATCCTGGCACAGTTTAGCTCTGCGTAATAAAGGGTCGGCAGATATACATTTCTATCTTCCGAAACGATCACCACACGCTGTATCTCCATTTCTTCCAGCACATTCATAACCTGCTCCGCCGTCACTTCCAGCCGGTAGACGGCTTCCTTCAAAAGCATAGGCTCCGGCATATATACATAGCCTTCGTTGGTGCCAAGCCCCAGCACATATAAGATCCCCGCCCGGATCCGGTTTGGATCGTTCAGGGAAAAGCCTGCCTTCTTGGCTATGTCATCTGCAATCTTGAAGCCAATCCCCTGAATGTCTTCTGCCAGTTTGTAAGGAGTTTCTTTTACCACTCCGTACAGATCCATGCCATAGGTTTTGTAGATCTTCACTGCCAGCTGGTTGGAAATCCCATAATCCTGCAAAAAAATGGTTGCACTGCGCATTTCTCTTTTTTCTTCAAACTGCTCTCCGATGCTGCGGGCCATTTTCTCACTGATTCCCTTTACTTCCGCCAGCCTCTCCGGTTCCTGCTCAATGATTTCAAAGGTTTTTCCGCCGAACTTATCCACGATCCGCTTGGCCAGTCCTCCTCTGACACCGGCAATAGCACCGGATCCCAGATACCTCAGCATGGCAGTCTCATTGTCCGGAGCCTGTACCTCAAAACTTTTTACTTTTAACTGCTCCATATACACCGGGTGCTGCACCATCTCTCCCGTTACTCTTACATACTCTCCCTCGTTGATAAATGGCAGGGTGCCTACGCAGGTTTCTTCCTCTCCGTCGGACTGCTCCAGTTCAAACACGGTATAGCCGTTCTCCGCATTTCTATATATAATATTGGTTACATACCCTTTCCGTTCTTCCATGGTATACTCCTTTTGTGCATAGTAAAAAACTCCCCTTCATGTGTTGAAAATCATAACACATGAAGGAGAGCATGTAAATGGAAACTTAGGCTACGCCTGTGTTCCCTGATTATTCTTGATCGCATTGTACAGCTGGTCTGCCAGTCCGATGGACTGTCCGCTGTTTGTCATGGACTCAGCAATCGTCTGGATATAGTTGTCATGGAACATATCCACATACTGGCTGCTGGTGCTGTCATCATCCTCATCTTCTGTCAGGATCTTGGACGCATTCTCCATGTTTTTGTACATCTGCTCGATCATATAAGATTCAAACTGCTTGCATGCCTCCATGGTTTCATCATCGGTGGACGCATTCTGAATCTGGGAAGACAATTTGTCCGCAGCGGATGCCGAGGCATCTGTGCTGTAATTGGTCAAATATGTATTATCTACTGAAATCGCCATCACTACGCCTCCTTATCATGAACGAAGATTGTTGGCCTGCTGCAGCATCTGGTCGGATGCTGTGATCGCCTTAGAGTTCATTTCATAAGCTCTCTGGGCAATGATCATGTTGACCATTTCATCTGCCGCCTGTACATTAGACGCCTCCAGATAACCGGATTTGATCAAGGATCCCAACTGTGAGGCATTGTCGATGGTAGCCTGTCCGGAAGCATCACTTTCCAGATAGTTGGAATCAGAACTCTTGGTCAGTCCTCCTGCATTCGGGAAGTTGGCCAGTCCGATCTGTACGCCGATGTTCTGCTGGTTGCCGGTATTATCCGGATAAGTAAGATTTCCATACTGGTCTACGCTGAGTTTGCTGGTACGGTATGTACGATCCAGCACAATAGCATTTCCGTTGGTATCCAGTACCGGATGTCCTGCGCTGTCCGTCAGGGCAATCCCATCAGTCGTGATGGACATATTGAAATGACCATTTCTCGTATAGGCAGTAGAACCATCATCCTGTTTCACCATGAAAAATCCATCTCCCTGGATGGCATAATCAAACTCGCCGTTGGAAGCGTTCAACGCTCCCTGGGTAAAATCAGACGAAATGGATGCCACTCTGGTTCCCAGTCCTACCTGTGCCCCAATCGGCTTTGCTTCTCCGGTAGAAGTAGTGGTCTTCTGCTGCATTGTCTGATAGATCAATGATTTAAAATTAGCCGCCTGTGTCTTATATCCGGTTGAGTTGATATTTGACAGGTTGTTGGCAATTACATCTAAGTTACTCTGCTGCCCGATCATTCCGCTGGCAGCGGTCCATAATGAACGCATCATACGTCAAGACACCTCCTTGATCAGCCGTTCAGTTTTCCTACAGAATTCACAGCACGATCCAGCATGCTGTCATATGAACGGATCACTTTCTGATTTGCTTCATAAGCTCTTGTTATAGTAATCATATCGACCATTTCTTTTACAACATTAACATTTGACTGCTCCGTATATCCCTGAATCGTCTGAGCGTCGGCATCCTTTTCCGTTGCTCCATCCACTGGTTCATACATGGTATCACCATATTTTTTCAGATAATCGTAATCTTCAAAGTCTACCAGTTTTAATGTGTCAATGTTCTGGCCGTCTGCTGTGATCACACCATTTGCCGATATACTGATGTTCTTGGCATCGGTCGGGATGTGGATATCTCCACCCTGTCCCTGCACAGCGTTGCCTTCACTGTCCACCAGCAATCCATCCTTGGTCAAGGTAAACTGTCCGTTTCTCGTATAACGGGTGTGCACATTTCCATTTTTGTCTGTCACATTTACGGTAAAAAATCCACTGCCACTCAACGCCACATCCAGGCTGTTGCCTGTCTGGCGGATCGATCCCTGTGAATAATCCGTATAAACTTCGCCAATCTTCACTCCCAGACTCAAGTGTCCGATGGCTTCATTGTGGTAAGCTTCCGATCCATCCCTTACCTTAATCGCCAACACCTGGTCAAACGCCTGACTGGTTACCCGGTCATCTTTGAATCCGACGGTGTCTGCGTTGGCCATGTTATTGGAAATAACATCCAGCCTTTTCTGCTCGTTGACCATCCCTGTCCATCCGGTGTACAGGCCTCGTAACATAACATTCCTCCATTCTTACTAACCCCAAAGATCCGTATTAATCTTCCGGACCGTTGTTTCCACTTAAGAATTCTACATATTTTCCTGTTCCAATGGCAACGGCTGTCATAGGCTCTTCCGCTGTCATGGTTGTAATTCCTGTCTTGGATTCGATCAATTCTTCCAATCCGTACAAAAGACTTCCGCCTCCGGTAAGGACGATACCGCGGTCTGCAATATCTGCTGCCAGTTCCGGCGGAGTTTTCTCCAATACACTGTGGACTGCTTCCACGATCTGGGAAGTAGTATCTTTCAGTGCTTCTTCGGTCTCTTCGGATGTGACGGTGATGGTCTTTGGCAGACCTGTCACTAAGTTTCGTCCTCTTACATCCACAGACACACTTTCCGGCCGTGGATAAGCTGTTCCGATACGGATCTTGATATCCTCGGCGGTTCTCTCTCCGATCAGGAGATTGTGTTTCTTTCTCATATAGCGAACGATGGCATCATCAAAATCGTCTCCGGCGATCTTGATGGATGTACTTACTACGGTACCTCCCAGGGAGATAACAGCGATATCTGAAGTACCACCACCGATATCTACGATCATGTTTCCACAAGGTCTGGCAATGTCAATTCCGGCACCGATGGCTGCTGCAATCGGCTCCTCGATGATCCTTACATCTCTGGCTCCTGCCTGGAAACCGGCATCTTCTACTGCCTTTCTCTCTACTTCTGTTACCTGGCTTGGTACGCAGATGCTCAGAAGAGGCTTGCGCAGACGCTGTTTGCCAACTGCCTTCTGGATAAAATATTTAAGCATTTTTTCAGTTACTGTATAATCAGAAATAACGCCCTGTCGCAATGGACGGACGGCAACGATATTTCCCGGTGTACGGCCTAACATAAGGCGTGCTTCTTCACCGATTGCTTTGATGCGGTTGGTATCCCGGTCAAATGCTACTACACTTGGCTCTTTCAGTACTACCCCTTTACCTTTTACATATACAAGGATACTTGCTGTACCCAAATCGATTCCTATATCTAAAGCCACGATGATAACTCCTTTCAAAAACTCTCCATGTATCCTTCTAAAAATAGCATATATATCTTATTATAAACGCTTTTTCTATTTTTTCAAATTATTTTTTTGCAAATCTTACATTTTTCACGAATTCTCGTCTTCTGCATATGCCGCCTGGAGCATAATGGCACATTCCACACGCTTTCTCTGCAGTTCACAGCCAATCTCGTATGGCTTGTTGATGTCCTGGTGGCAGTGGTAAGCGTTGGCCGCACAGCCGCCGCTGCAGTAAAACTTGGCAAAGCAGTTCCGGCACTCTTCTTTGGCATATACATTACAAAGCTTAAATGTATCTCTCATATCGGTATTCACAATACCGTCGTCCACATTGCCCAGGCAGAATTCTTCTTCTCCTACGAACTGATGGCATGGATACAGATCTCCCCACGGTGTCACAGCCAGGTACTCGGTTCCGGATCCACAGCCGGAAAGACGCTTGTACACGCAAGGGCCGCCGCTTAAGTCGATCATATAATGGAAGAAGTTAAATCCTCTTCCTTCTTTTTTCCGTTTCAGCATTTCTTTTGCCAGTTCATCGTATCCCTCACAGATCTGAGGAATATCTTCTTCGCGGATGGCATACGGCTCTTCCGGTCCGGCTACAACCGGTTCCACGGAAATCTGCTCAAATCCTTCATCTGCCAGACTCAGCACATCCTTTACAAAATCCAGGTTGTAATGGGTAAATGTACCTCTTACATAATACTTCTGCTGGTTTCTGCTTTCTGCTACTTTTTTGAATTTATCCAGGATAAAATCATAGCTTCCCTTACCATTTTTGAATGGGCGCATATGATCGTGTACTTCTTTTCTTCCGTCAATACTGAGAACGATGTTGTCCATTTCTTTGTTGGCAAACTCGATGACATCATCTCTCAAAAGCACACCGTTGGTAGTCAGGGTAAAACGAAAATGTTTGTCATGGGTTTTCTCCAGTTCCCGTCCGTAGGCTAACAGTTCTTTTACTACATCGAAGTTCATCAATGGCTCACCGCCAAAGAAATCCACTTCCAGATTGCGGCGGTTTCCGGAATTCGCTACGAGAAAATCCAGTGCTTTTTTGCCGACTTCCAGACTCATGAGGGAACGGTCTCCTTTGTACTCGCCCTCTCCGGCAAAGCAGTAACGGCATGCCAGGTTACAGTCGTGGGCAATATGCAGGCACAGTGCCTTCACTACCGTCTGGCGTTTCTTGAAGTCGATAACCCCTTCTTTGTATACATCTACGGTAAACAGGGTGCCATTTTCTTCCAGCTCATCCAGATCATCAAATACATCTTTCATATCTTCTGCTGTAATATCATCCCCGTATTTGGCAAGCATCTTGTCTGTGATCTCCTGCCGGAACTCTTCTTCCTTGCGTCTGTCCTCTGCTTCGTTCAGAAGTTCCAAAACATCGTAAACCACATCATCCACTACATGAATGGATCCGCTGTTTACATCTAAAACCATATTATAACCATTATTTTTATATAAATGTACCATGTTTACCTCACATTTTCCTTATAACATACAACGAGGACTTGACCGAAAGTTCCCCTTCAGTCAGCCCTCTCTCTTGAACTATAAATTGCTTCTGATTATTTGTTCTCGCAGCTCTGATTTCCTACTGTACAGGAAGTCTTGCATGCAGACTGACAAGATGTCTGGCACTCGCCACATCCGCCTTTTTTCATAGATTCTTTTAAGTTCTTTGTTGTCAAAGTCTTAATTCTTTTCATGATTTTACCCTCCGTTCGTTGGTTCATACTTTCCACATTGTATCACAGGTGAAAGGTTTTTTCAATAGTCCATTTATTCAGCCAGAAACTTTTTGATCTTCTTCATCTTTTCCTTGGTCATACGGTATCCGTGCCAGTACGCCATCTCCAGCCGGCTGACATTGGACTCAAAGCTGTTCAGCAAGTGGTTCGGCCGGATGATCAGAGCCTTTCCGTCTTTTTCTAACTGCTCACAGTACTTCACTGTCTCGTTGTACCGCTCCGGGCGACTGAAGATCTGCCGCTTCATCTCAGGATACTTGCGTCCCAGTATGCGGGCGCCCATTTTGTCATATTTGCCAAAATGCTTTACAAATCCCCTTGGCTGGGTCAGTACGATAATAAGCTTGTCGCAGCCATCTTCCAGTGCTTTTTTCGCCGGGATGGGATCTGCGATACCGCCGTCATAATAGTTCTGTCCGTCCAGTTCAATGGCCGGGAAAAACATAGGCAGTGCACAGGTGGCACGGAGCATGGTGTAGTCTTCGTCCATATCCATGGCATTTTTGTACTCAGCCTGTCCCGTCTTTGCATTGGTGACACCTACCAGGCAGGTTCCCTCATACTTGCGGAACGTATCCATATCAAAGGGAATCAGCTTGTTTGGGATCTCTCCGAATATAAAGTCCAGCCCAAACAGGCTCCGGCACTTTTTAAAGTTCTGCCGGCTCATATATCGTTTATCATTTCTATATTTCTGCACGATCTCCAGATTTCTCTGGGGCTGTCTGGATATATAGGAAACTCCGTCTGCAATACCGGCTGACACACCGATGCAGTAAGGAAGCATGATCTTTTCAGATAACAATGCATCCATGACGCCACAACTGAAGATTGGCCGGAATGTTCCGCCTTCTAATACTAATCCTGTCATATCATCCTCCACTCCTTTTCCCCTATTTTAATACGAACAGGGGAGAAGTACAAGCAGTTTTGTGAAGGTTTTCCGGTATTTTTATTCAACTCTGGTCCATACCTGCATTTCATTCTCGCCGCGGTTGGCCCAGGTGTAATATGGGATGTAACGAAGTGTCGCTTCTTCTCTCTCCGGCTTTTCAAATGCACAATAGAGACTGCCCTTCTGGGCTGTTACCGGTTTTTCACGAAGTCCGGAAACGGTCAGTCCTACTACCTTGGTTCCCTGGATATTCCGTTCTTCTTCCTGTACTTCTATGTTCTGGCGGATCAACAGTTCATGAAGGTCTGCACCGTTATCTGTCTCTTCCAGGCAGTATACCACAGGTCCTCTCATAAATGCTACTTTACCAATATCCTCTCTCACCCGGGAGTCTGCCTGCAGCGTGCGGATCTCCATAGGAAAATCAAGTTCTACTTTCTCGCCTTTTTTCCATACTTTGGTGATGTAGAGGTAGCCGTCTTTTTCCTCTGTCTCTGCCCCTTCCAGTCCGGTAGTTTTCATGTTGCGGCACCAGCCAGGCATGCGCAGGGCAATGGTAAATTTCTTGTCTGTTCCGGAAGCCTCTACACTGACTTTGCTGTTCCATGGAAAATCTGCGGTGATCTGGATCGTAGCTGTATCCTCTCCGATCTTTTTCTCAATGGTACTTCCCATATACAGGTGTACATACAGGGTATCTTCTTTTTCTGTATAAGCATAGGACCCAATAGAACTCAGGAGTCTTGCAAGGTTTGGAGGACAGCAGGCGCATCCAAACCATTTCTGGCGCACCGGTTTCACATGCCATTTTCTTTCATCCAGCTTACATGCTTTTGGCTGTACTTCCAACGGATTTACATAGAAGAAACTTTTGCCATCCAGTGCCATACCGCTGAGGATTCCGTTGTACAACGCCAGTTCCATCACATCTGCATACTTGCTGACTGCTTTCATTTCCAGCATGCGGCGGGCGAAAAATACCAGTCCGATGGACGCACAGGTCTCTGCATAGGCTGTATCGTTTGGCAGATCGAATGGGAAGGAAAATGCCTCACCCAGGTGGGTTCCGCCGATACCGCCGGTAATATACATTTTTTCTTCTACAATATTGTTCCACAATGTTTCACAGGCATCATACATAGACTGGTCTTCCTTGATGCGGGCCAGATCTGCCATGCCAGAATACAAGTATACAGCACGAACTGCATGACCGGTGGCCTCTTTCTGCTCCCGTACCGGCAGATGTGCCTGATTGTAAAAATAACGAAGATCGTTAATATGTTCTTTGTCCAGTTTTACATCCGGATGATTCTCTTTGTCAAAGTAATATGGGCGTTTTCCACGCTCTTCTACAAAGAAACTGCTCAGATCCAGATAGCGTTTTTCTCCTGTCACTTCGTAGAGACGCACCAGTGCCATCTCTGCGATCTCATGTCCCGGATATCCCTTGCACTTGCCTTCTTCCGGTCCAAAATAGTTATCAATATAATCTGCAAAACGCATGGTGGCTTTCAGCAGTTTGTCCTTGCCGGTTGCCTGATAATATGCCACCGCACCCTCTGTCAGGTGTCCGAAACAGTACAGTTCGTGGTGGTCACGGAGATTGGAGAAAATCTTATCTTTTCCGTTGATAATGTAATAGGTATCCAGATATCCGTCTTCCTGCTGGGCTGCGCAGACAATATCAATAGCCTCATCTGCCAGTTTTTCCAATTCCGGATCCGGATGCTGGGTCAGGGAGTACGCTACTGCCTCGATCCATTTATAGAAATCACTGTCCTGGAATACAAAACCATAAAATTTATCTTCCAGGTGGTCCGGATCCTCCGGCAAAGCCTCAAAACCACGGAATGTATACTTTGGTTCTTCAAAGGAACTTCCTTTTTCCTTGCGTTCCTTGTTCTGCTTTCCTGCCACTTTAAAATTCCGCATACAAAAACTCGGGCTGGCACCCTCCACACGGTCATTCAGCGCATCCCACTGATACGGAATGATCTCCTTGCGGACTAATTCCATTTCATTCTTCCAAAAATTATCTGTAATGTGAACATTTCTCAGGGAAATCGGTTCATTGTAATCTGCACGATTCATATAAAAACTCTCCTTTGGCTGGTTTTATTATGTTCCTATCATAGCATAGCCATAGAGTAAAATCCATAGAGATAAGTTCCTATCGGTGTGAAAAGGTTAGTCTCTGTTTTGATACATAAGAGGGGGCAGTCGAATACTATTATTTTTTGTCTTTTAAGTAATGCTCACACAGGTTGTATAATTTCACTCCTGATTGTTCTTTTGTCCCATATATCTTTGAACCGATAACAATATATCGTTCTGAAACAAAAGTCAAACTGTAGTCATCTTTTCCATCTGATAAATGAACCGCATAGTCCCAGCCGGTGCTTTCCATTTTCTTTCCTTTTTTGAGTTTTACTTCATTTAACGCCTGTGCAAAGTCAGAGAAAGTCGAACTGGGAACATTTACCATGTCACCATTTGAACCATTCATTACGGAAATGCTCTTTATTTCATCCGCTGACATGTATAATATGTCTGTTTCTTTATAGACAGCAAAATATAGAATTGCAAATAAAAATATGACCGCAACTCCTATTATTGCCCTTATCATATACGATTTTTTTGTTTTCAAAATCAGGCTTCCCCCCTTTTATTGGTTTATGCAGTCAAGACCTTTAAGTGATTGGTAAATAGTTACTGCTTAGAAGCTAATAAAGCTTCCAGTTCTTTAATTTTTGCTGCTTGCGCTTGGAGTTTTTCATCCTTTTCCAAAACTTCTTCCTTCAGTTTTTTCTCACTTTTCTTCAGCCGCTCCAGCTCCTGATCCATGCTGTCTGCGTATTCTTCCCAGCTTCCTTCTAACAACGACATGGCTGCCACCTCCGCTTGATTCAATATGAGGAAATCCCGAAGATGATCATGGTCGATACAATACTGGATCGCTTT
>JAXDTV010000021.1:0-13302 GCA_034089785.1 Eubacterium sp. | reverse complement strand
TTATGTTCCGTGGGTGCTTTCGCTACGACAAAGACGCAGAAGTATCGGCATGCACAGAACGCATGCCTGATACTTGCGCCTTTGTACCCACTCCACACAAAGTAATTCCTATGCAAGGCGGGAACTCTGAAAAGGCCAGCCACCAGGACGCAAAAGCAAAAAGATTACCTCAATCCAATGGAAATTCTGTGTAGACTTTTTCTAGTAATGGAAGATTACAGCATCTGTTTTTTATCTGCTTATCATGTAAAGATAATTTCTCGTCTTCTGTCATAACCAGTCTGCGTAGCTTTTCTGCGGTTCTTATAATTGCCTCTCTGTCTGCTTTGATTGCCCGATACTGATTTTGCAACAATCGTTTATATTTCGTATCAGACTCACCATTAATATCAATCTCCAATAATGCTTTATCTGGAACAGGAATCATATTGTTGAAGTTAATTGCGCCATACTGTCCTCCCTGAATCTTACGAAAGTCCTTCCCATTTTTCATTTTCATATGTTTTTCCTTCGGCGATGTAAACGGCGCATAATATTTAGCATCCTCAATTTGAACAACGATGCCCACATAAGGCCGGCTTTCATTTTTATTCAAAGATACTTTTTTATCATACGATCTCAAAAAATCTATGTACTCATCCGTAATGTGGTAAAATCTCATTTATCTCCTTTAGTTAAAATACGGGAGCGATTTCTCGCTCCCGCTTTTTTTAGTTCCCTCTTCTATGGTGGGGACTCACCAGCTTTTTTAGGTTCTCACTTAATGGCTGAGACTTGCCGCTTTTTTCAGTTCCCTCTTCATGGTGGGGACTCACCAGCTTATCAAAGCAAACTACTTTGCTTCTCTACTTGTAGTATACTCGACATCAAGGAATTTATCAACATTTTTCCTTTGTTTTCAGCTATTTTTTCACATTCCAGTAATGCGGCAGAAAAGATTTGCGTGAAGTGGGTTTTAAGTGCGTCGGTATGAGGTGCTTGTATATGCTTTAGCATAAGCACCCATACCGCTACGCACTTAACTAGCGAAAGCACCCACGGAACGCAAACTTTTCTGCCGCATTACGGAACCTGTAAAAACACCCTCAAACCACCGGTATCTTCTTATCCATCTTCAATATATGGTTTTTCAGCCATGCCAGAAGATAGTCGATCAGTTCATACAGGGATTCCTGCTGGCTGTCATCGATTTCTTGCAGGTTCATATCGTTTAACTTATCTACAAAGGATTCGTGGGCCAGCTTCTGGGCTTTCAGACCTTCATAGCCGATTTTTTCCATATAGGCTTCTTCGTCCCGGAAATGTGTCTTTGTGTACTCTTTCAGTTCTTCCAGTATCTCCATGATCTGGTCGTACTTATCCGACAGAAGTTCCTCTTTCATAAGGTCATAGGCTTCTTCGATGATCCGGAACAGTCTGGCGTGTTCTTCATCCACCAACGGAATGTCGGTTTTATATTCACTGGTAAAAGCAAAAGGCGACTCTTTTTCTGCCTCGGCCATGGTGCCGATCATTATGTCACTTCCCAGGATATGGTGATACAGCCATTTTGCCAGGTACTGCACAAGATTTGCCAGGATGTCCCGGCTTTCCTCTTCACCGGCTCCGGACAGCTCGATGCTTTCAATCTTTGCGGCAAATTCCTGATGTTCTTTTTTCTGTCTCGGAAGTTCCGGATCCTTTATAGATTCCATATAAGCCTCTTCGTGGGCAAAATGCTCTCTGGCGTAGCGTCCCAGATGGTCCACGATATTGGCCACAATCTTTTCCGATGCCATTTTCTGATCAAGCAATTCCTGTGCTTCGTTGATCAGGCGAAACAATTCCTCATGCTCCTTATCAATTTCCTCGATGCCCAACCGGCAATCCTCTGTAAATGTATACATTCTAATCTACCTGCCTTTCTTCTGTGTTTTATTTTCTTATAAAAACAGGAATCCGGTCTAACGGTGCCTCCACATCGTACACCTTTCCTCCTGCATATTCTTTTCCGGTAGCTGCCTCCTGCCATGTGGTACTTGCCGGCAGATATACCTGTCTGGCCATAGCATGCTCATGACACACCGGTGCTACCAACAGTTTATCTCCATACATGTATTCGTCGTAAATGTCCCAGCACGCCGTATCTTCCGGGAACTCGTAGAACAAAGTACGCATGACCGGTGTTCCTTCTTCATGAGCCTCTTTCATCAGTCTCCTTGTGTAGTCTCTCATCTGCTCACGGATACCAATGTATTTTACGAAAATCTCATACGCCTCTTCCCCGTAGCTCCACACTTCGTTGTCAGCTCCGGTCCACTCTCGTTCCACGCCGCGGCGGTCAAAGATTTTTTCTCCCGGCATGCGAAGTCCATGAAGCCGCATAACCGGACAGAAAGTTCCAAACTGGAACCAACGGATCAAAAGTTCCTTAAAATCATCACTTTCCACATTGCCTCCGTGGAAACCGCCAATATCCGTAGTCCACCATGGAATTCCGGCCAGTCCCATGTGAAGTCCGGCGCACAACTGCTTTCTGAAGTCCTCATAACTGGACCAGATATCTCCGGACCACACCAGGGCACCGTACCGCTGACTGCCTACCCAGGCACAGCGCACCAGGTTCACAATATCCTGCTGCCCCATGTCTTTCTGGCCTTCATAAAAAAGTCGGGAATATTCTCTCGGATACACATTTCCCACCTTGGATACCGGTCCTGCGTGGTACTGGTACATTTCATAATTATAATTGGTAAACTCCGGCTCCGCCTCATCCAGCCAGAATGTGCGGATCCCCAAATCTGCATAATTCTTTTTGCACTTTTCCCATACATACTGACGGGTCCGTGGATTGGTGGCATCCATAAATACATTGTTGCCGTGGAAGATCATCTGGGCATCCACACCGGCACTCTGTTTTACCAGAAGGCCCTGCTGCTTCATTTCCTCAAAATTCTCACTGCCCCATTCCACCTGCGGCCATACCGACACCATGGTTTCAATGCCCCATTCATGAAGGGTATCTACCATCTGCTTTGGTTCCGGGAAAAATTCCTCTTCAAAACGCCAGTCGCCACAATGTGGCCAGTGATAATAATCGATCACCAGCACGTCCAGCGGGATGCCCCGGTCTTTGTACTCCTTGGCCACATCTAACACCTGCTGCTGGTTGTAATAACGAAGTTTACACTGCCAGAATCCCAGGCCGTACTCCGGCATCATGGGCACTTTGCCCACACAGTCCGCATACTGTCTCTCAATCTGTGCCGGCGTCTTTCCTGCCGTAATCCAATAATCCAGTTTATCTGCCGCATTGGCTACCCACTCCGTTGTGTTTTTTCCAAAATGCACCTCTCCTACAGCCGGATTGTGCCAGAGGAAACCATATCCTTCACTGGAAAGATAAAAGGGCACACTGGCCTGGGAATTTCTGTGAGCCAGTTCCAGGTTGCATCCTTTCAGATCCCAGATTTCCTGTTGATACTGTCCCATGCCATATATTTTTTCATCCGGGTCTGCCTCAAAAGATGCTTTCAGCCGATAGCCGCCTCCCGGCAGTGCCTGAAAAAATCTGGCTTTTCTGGTAAGGGCTCCCCCGCCGGAGATCTCTCTCAACAGCACTTTTCCAGTTTCATCGCAAAAAGTGATCTGCAGTGCATTCCCCCACTCCTGTACGAAAAGTTCCGCCCGGATACTGCCATTTTGAATACTGGCATGGCGCATATCCTCCACCTGGATCTTCACATCCCTGTCTTCCTGAGGCAGCAAAGCAGATTCACCGGATGGGATCTGATCCATCAGAGAAGACTGGACTCTCAGGCTGTTCTTTCCCCAGCCTTCTATTTTTAAAAGTTCTCCTTCATTTCGAAAATAAATTGCTTTTTCTGTCACTTGGAAAAATTCCATACAATACCTCCATATGTTTGTTATTATAGAACAAAATGCAAAGAGCGGAAACCCCCTTTTGAGATTTCCGCTCCGCATAAGTATTTGTTTACTTACTTAACTTTTACGGTAATAGTTTTTACTGCCTTTTTATATTTACTTGTTTTAGCAGCTGTGATCTTGATCTTAACAGTTCCTTTTTTCTTACCTTTGATAACAAGTTTTCCTTTTTTGAAGGTAGCAGTCAGAATTTTCTTATTCTTCTTTGACAACTTCTTCATGGAAAGTTTGCCCTTAGAGTTTACTGTCACTTTCAGTGTCACTTTCTTTTTCTTCTTCACAGTTACTTTGCTGACTTTCTTTTTGCCTTTCTTCACTGTGATCTTGGCAGTTTTCAGTGTTACTTTTGCCTTGTTTGAAGTGCTTGGCTTCACGGTGCTGTTTCCGCTGTTGTTTGTATTGCCTGCCGTGCTGTTATTATTGTTTCCGCTGTTGTTATTGCTGTTATTATTGCTTGTCTGTGTCAGGCTGGTTGCGGTTGCATACTTGGTAGAAAGTGCCTGTACTTCTCCGGCGGTCAGGGAACGATTGTACATCAACACATCATCCAGTGCGCCTTTGAAGATAGCATCCCAGGCATTCACACCAAAGAATACTCTGGCACCTGTGTTGGTCATGATACCTTTTGCAATGTTTCCAGTCTGTACTGCCACACCATCTACATACAAGGTAGCGGTTACTGTGTTTGTGGCACTGCCTGCTTTGCTTCCGTCTACTACCAGAGCTACATGCTGCCATTTATCTGCTTCATAAGCACCGGTTCCGGCGTTTTCAATATAGGTTCCTTTCCTGGACCAGATTCTTGCATCCGTTGTCAGGTTCAGCCAGTACTCCGGTGAGAATGTTCCGGCTGTCAGGGTTGGGTTGAAGTTGTTTCCAACGCTGGATGCTTTCATCCAGTAACTAATGGTGTAACTTTCTCCCAGTTTGCTGGCATCATCCAACAATTCAACACCATATGTTCCAGGAAGTGTCAGTGCCTTGCCTACGACACCCTGCTCATAACGGAGAGCAGCATTGTTCTTGGCCGGGTTAAAGCTCTTTGTTACACCAGCGGCACCGTCCGCTTTATCATCAAAGGTAAGCGCTTTTACCAGACCGGACTTAAGATCGATACCTGTATAATCTCTTGTTACCTGAATGGTATATTCTTTTGCTACTTCAAAGTTCTGTGCATAAACCTGTACGGCAATGTCTGTTACGGCACCGTTCAAGGTCAGTTCCTTCTCGACTGTTTCATCCACTGCATTACCTGCTACTGCTACATATCCGTCGTTATCTGCCAGAGTAAATTTCACTTTCGGCTGTTTATTGTATGGACATGTGATCTTATAAACACCTTTGCTGTCCGGTGTAATGGTTTTTCCATCATACTCAAGTTTGGTCAGGGAGTTGGTTGTCTTGTAAGCGCGAACCATGTCCAGACTCTTGTTTACGCGGGCAGAATTTTTTGTATCTGTACCGGCGAATGTGATGGTGATCACTTTGTATGTGACGGTTTTGCCATTTTCAACAACTTTCAGGTCTTTTTCATTGGCTTTCACTACACTCTGTGGAATCTTATAAGCTACCTGGTAGTAATCCTCTGTATCACTTTCTGAAATAGTTCTGTTTACTACCGTAGCTTTGCTGCTATCCAGTTTTTCGTTGGTGATGACGGTGTCACCCACGGTAATCTTCATTGGTTTGCCATCATCTTCCTTAGCATAGGTTACCAACAGATAGTTGTCCTGTGTATCATCTACTTTCATCTTGTAACCGAAGGATCCGCCTGCTGTTGCTTCACGGCTCAGATCCGGTGCATCTTTTCCGATGGAACCGTTGTCTACCAGACCGTCTTTTGAATCATCCTCCAGGATGAAACGCTCCTCGTACTGGCCACGGCCGCACTGTGCGATGCTGTCAATGGCGGTTGCTTCTTTTCTCTTGGCATCTTTTTCATCAATAATGGCGGCAGAACCACGGCCGTCTGCATCTACATAATAGTTCCAGTAAATACCATAATTTTCTGCATCCTGATTGTAGTGAGTTGTGAATTTATACTTGAAGTTAGTTCCCTTCAAAGTAAAGTTCATAGAGTCTCCATCTTTTACAAGATACTTGTTGATGTTCTTGATAAAATCTTCCACCGTTTCCTCACTGCTGATGCCGATGGTATCGTTGCTTACTGCCTTAGCAGATGGCACAGTAACGGCAACACCGTGAGAAGTGGTAGTCTGTTTTGCTGTTCCCAGTTTGGCACTCAGTACAAACGGACCATATTTGAATCCGTAGGTTGTCTGTCCATCCGGCAGATTGCTTGCTGTTACTTCCATTGGAAGTTTTACGGTGATCTTGGTTCCCTCTGCTACTTTGTCTGCCGGGATCACAATATATCCGCCGCGGGTCTTGTAATCATATTTTGTTCCGTCAATCTGTACTTCCGGAGTTCCGTCCACTACCCAGTCAGGAATTCTCAAACGAAGCTCAATCTCCTCTGTCTTGTCACTGACTTCCAGAGTCATTGTATCACTCTTGCTGAGATCACCTGTCTGTTTGATGGTGTAGCCATCCTGTTTCAGGATAGAAGCAAGATACTGGTTTACGATTACGATATTGTCTTTCTTAAAGTAAATGCTGTCCTGCAGTTTTGTAAAGTTCTCATAACCGGATCCTGTACAGCACCAGAAGTTACTGTCCAGTGTACCAAATACTTTCTGGTATCCGGATGCCATTGGCTGGAAATACATGGTAAGACCTGTCTCATGGTTCTGAGAAGACATGATGGCATTGATCAATGTATTTTCATAGTAATCTGCATATTTTTTCTCGCCGGTAATGATAAATAAACGACGGCTGAGTTTCAGCATATTGTAAGTATTACATGTTTCGTTGTTGCATACAGTACGCTCTTTGTCCAACACATTGTCTGCACCAAAGTGCTCATCCTCACTGTTACCTCCGGTAATGTATGTATGACGGTCGATTACCATCTGCCAGAAAGCTTCTGCATACTGAAGGTACTTGGTCTGAGTTTTGTCTGTTTCGTAACGACACAGAGCACCAAGGAACTTAGGAATGGTTGTGTTGGCATGTTTGTTGTTCAAAATGTTAGAAGTTCCGGCCAGCACATTTTCGAACAAGGATGTCTCATCGAATTTGTGGGCTGCTGTCTTGAACACTTCTTTGTTGGAATAGTTTGTTACTTTGTAAAGCTGATATAAAGCATCGTTCATACCGCCGTACTCAATGCTGAGAACCCTGTTGTTGGTAGCGGTGCTCCATTTATTGGCACGGTTAGAAATCCAGACACCCAGGCTGTTTGCTACTTCCAGTGCTTTTTCATTGCCTGCTACTTCATAAGCATCGGTAACACCTGCCAGAATCTTGTGCATCGTGTACCATGGAACCCATGCCTGTGTACTGATGTTGGAAAGTCCTGACTCTACATTATCAAACTGAAGGTCCGGATCATTTTTGAATGAATCATTTGGCAGAGTAGCACCAAAGATATATCCTTCATAATTGGTTCCTACTGTCTTCTGCTGGCAGTCATACAACGCATCAATGATGTAGTTCAGACGCTCTGTCAATGCTGCCTTTTCCTCAGCTGTCACACCCGGGTTTACAATACCCTGTGCTACGGCTGACATATAGTGCCCCAGTGTGTGTCCACCGATCAGGGAATCTTCCCAGCCACCGCCATAACGGGTTTTGTTCTTCATGTATGTGGCAATCTCAGAAGTTGTCATCTTCGTCACACCGGATTTGGTGTTATATACATAACAAGCTGTCTGACGGAATCCAGCCAGCAAACGGTCTGCATCCAGTGCCAGCAGATTCTTTACATCCAGTTCCAGTGCATTGTCATAGTAAGCATCGGTTACTTCTACGGATTTTTTCTCGTAAAATTCTGCACCCATCAATTCGTTTTCAGCCAGAACCGTAACGGTAAATTTCTTCTGTTTGGAAACTTCTCCGGATGTAACCGTAGCTGTCAACACTACATCTACATCATCTTTTGCCGGACGGGTTACTTTACCGGTTTTAGAAATCACGCTTTCGTCACTGGATTCCCAGGAAATCGTACTTCCTGCTTTGCTTCCTGTTGTAGGAAGTTCCAGATCGTTGGTTGCTGTGGATGGAATACTGATGGCATCCATATCCGTTGCTACATTACCTGCATCCCCTGCTTCTTTAATGGTAATGTATGTCATGTTGATAGCCAGGTTGCTGCTTCCTGTTGCTCTGGCTCCCAATATCAGTTCGCCGCCTGTTACTTTTACGGTTCCTGTAGCCACACCGGAATTGGATGCTACTTCAAAGTTCTCTTTGATAACCTGTTTGTTGCTTCCATCCGGATAAGCATATACCGATGGAGACTGGGATACGCTCCATGGATCTGTAAATCCGATCTCTACATAATACTCGCCGTCTTCCAGTTCAAATTTGTAATCCAAGTGACGCTCTTCCACGCCCTTTTCATACTGGTTTTTGGTGTATCGGTTAGACGCTGTCTTAGAAGTCTGATCCGAACCTACCTGCTCGTTTGGCCAAGTCCAGTCTGTGCTGACACCGCCAACCGGGCACTCTCCTGCTCCGTTTTTCAATGGGCTGCTGATGGTATCATCAATTCCCCATTTATAACCTGTTACTTTGTCTGCACCATAAGCCTGATCGGTCACACTGTTGTGTGTTCCCAGCGGGCCATCCTCAGGTACCGTTGTAGGATCCAGGTCACCACAGTCTACTGCATAGATGATGGTCTCATCTTCTCTTGTCTGTGGGGTACCTGCAGCCTTGGCAACAATTCCCATATCCGGAATGATGCTTGCTACCATCGCTGCTGCCATAGACACAGCGACTACCCTTTTGCCGACTCTAAAAAACTTCTTTTTCATAGTCTCTTCCCTTCCTTTTTATTTTTTTGTTATATTTATTGTAACATGGTGCCACTCATCACTCCATGCTAATAGGTTTCATTTGTTGTAAAAAAGTTTTGTCAAAAAGTTAGTTCAGGTGTGATTTTCTCCTTGTGGTCTGTTGGTTTTTGCTATATAATCCTAATAAAGGAATATTTTTTTGTGTATTTTTTCTATCATATTTGATTGGAGGTTTCAAAAAGTTATATGGGGTTCTTAGATTTTGATATAAAAGAGCCGGTCCATCTGAACTGGACCGGCAAGTTCATTGCACCGGATGAGAACTGGGTACATATCAGCCGTGCACTGACGGACTTTGAGTTGATCGTCATGACAGAGGGCGATCTGTACATTGCCGACACCGAAGGCGAATATGTAATCCACCAGGGCGAATACCGTCTGATGTGTCCTACCAGCCACCAGTACGGCTACCGTTCCTCCCAGTGTACATTTTACTGGACACATTTTTCGTACCACAATTTCGAAAATGATGTAGAGCGTCCTGCGCCAGAATCTGTTTCTCTGCCTCTTCCGGCGGAAAGCACCCACATTGTTTTGCCGGAGCAGGGCAGTATCCCCCGACTGGACCGGATGATCGTGCTGTTTAAGCAGTTACAGGACTGCAACCGCAAGTACCGCAACATCAATCAGGACAACCACACTCTCACCGCTATTTTGTGCGAGTTGTATAGCCAGCTCTACCTTTCCGGCAGCAAAACCACCATGAAAGGGGAACAGATGCAGCTCTACACCGACATCGTAGACTACATTTCCTGGCGGATCCGGGAAAATATACGGGTCAGCGAAATTGCTGCTTACTTTGGTTATAACGAAAAGTATATTACCACTTTTTTCAAAAAATCTTCCGGGGTTTCTCTGAAAAGTTATATTCTTTCCAGAAAAATGGAACTGGCTCAGGCACTGCTGACGGATACCAACCTTCCCATTGCCCAGATCGGCTATGAAATTGGTTTTTCCGACAATCACAATTTTTCCAGTGCATTCAAAAAAGTGACGGGCCAGAGCCCGTCAGCTTATCGTAATTCCTATGCAGAGCGAATGTTGTTTCATCAGTGAGGCTTATCAGGCCTCACTTTTTTCTTCCAGCTGAGCCTGTCTTGCATTCATAACATCCCGCAGATCTTTGAGATACAGGATGGTGGTAATGACACATACAAGCGGGAGCAACATGGCGAAACTACGGATAAAATATCCCAGGATCGAGGCCGCCTGTGTAATGGCCACATTCTGCCACGCCACCGTCAGCCGCCTGGTGTGGTACTCTCCTTCTTCTTCCTCTTCCCATCTGGCAAAGAGATCGGAAGGAATCTTGGTAAAGTAGATCAGTGCCCCGATCTCAACCAGTTTCACCATCAGCACGAAAGCATAGGCATGTGGGATCTGAGCCGTCAGTCCCAGTCCATCCGACACAAATCGAATCACCATCAATACGGCCATTGCCGTTACCCCTGCCGCATTCCGTCCAAAGACCGGATCTTCTTTTTTTAATTTATGATACGCTACAGCCATAACAATATACCCGATAAATGGCGGGAAAAGCACAAGCTGGCTGTTTTCAAAAGGACTTATGCACAAAATAATGTTAGTGCTTAACATCATCAGCAGATATCCAACCCATAATTTTTTCATTTTCCTGCACCTCCCAAATTGGTTACTACATACTCGGATTTGCATCCTGTTTTAAATTCTATCTGTTGGCGGATCCACTCTTCCTGCAGGTTTTCGCCGATGACGATAAGAACACTCTGTCCCATGTCTATAGCCCGGATCTCTGTCTTTTTCTTTGTGGCATTTACTTCATACCACTGGTCCTTTTCCTTGTAAAAACCTTTTACCCGGAATACCCTGCCTGCCTCCCCGCTGTCAAACAGTTTGGGAAGTGCCTGCCGGATCTGTTCCGGAGAGGCCTTTGGCTCCAGAAGATATACACTGTCAAAGGCATCCTCTTTTTCAAACCACGGAATCTCCACATCCGCTGTGGCATATCCACTGTGCCGGATCTGTTCCCACCGGGCTTCATCCATATTTTCCCAGTCTTCTGCCAGTGTTTTTTCTGCCAGTTTCTGCCTGCTTCCAAACTGCTCCATTAATTTCTGGAAGTAAGCCAGGGCCGACTGACTTTCCCTAGTCTGCTCCGGGGAAGTCTTGCTGAGGACCACGATACCAGCTCTGGCAAGCTGGGCCGCCAGAAGAGCTGACGCCTTCTCAGAAAGATTCTGCTCCGTCGTCACATCCGCTATGGCAATGACATTTCCTATCTCGTACCAGCGGTTCAGCGGTTCTTCTTCCAGCACATCAAAAAATTCATCGGTGTCAAAAATGCCCGATGGCTCCACCAGGATCCTGTCATATCCAAGCATTCCCATGGCAATGAGTTTGGTCTTAAACCGTCTTTTGTGACAGTCGTAATCACAGCCTCCGCTGACCATCTCCACATCACAGCCTGCATCCTGCAGATCCGAAAGCAGCATCCGGTCTACATTGACCGCGCCAAAATCATTTTCCAGAATACCCAGGTTTTCTCCTTTTTCCATGAGATAAGAACCATATTTTTTTATAAAAGTTGTTTTGCCGGATCCTAAAAATCCGGTAATCAGATCAATCTTTACCATACTCTGCCTCGTACAAAAAAACTCCCCATTTGTCAACTCAAACCGGGAGTTTTATTTTCTATTATGAAAGTTTACCGCCTTTGGATCCTTTTACACCAGACAAAGAAGACTGGTTCAAAATGTTGGTGTCAAAGGTAAAGGTCAGGTTCTGTTCCTCACGGACACGCTTCAGCGCCAGCTGGATCATGCGGTCCAGCAGTTCTTTATAAGGAACACCAACCGGCTCCCAGAGATAAAATGCCAGGGAACCCGGGATCGTGTTGATCTCGTTAAAGTACAGATTGCCATTTTCCTCATCGATCATAAAGTCGATACGGGCCACACCGTTACATCCCAGTTTCTGGAAGGATTTTACTGCAATCTCTCTTACCTCTTCTCTTTTCTCCGGTGTCAGTTCTGCCGGGATCTTTCTTGATACACTGGCCATGCCCTTGGAACCGCCGTTTTTAGAGTTGTTGCTCAGGTATTTATCCTCGTAACTCAGGATATCCTTTGTATGAAGAGGCTCTTCACACTCAGATGCAATGGCATCGTTTTCGTCGCCCAAAACAGAGCAGTTGATCTCACGGAGTTTTGTGATGGCGTGCTCAACGATTACCTTGGATGCATAGGAAAAGGCATCATCAATGGATTTAGTCAGTTCCACCCGGTTCTTAGCCACGCTGATTCCTACACTGGAACCTAAGTTCAGAGGCTTTACGATGGCCGGGTAACCAATCTCTTTTTCCACTGTATCCAGCAAAGTATCCATCTCTGCGTAATCCGATGTAGTGAAACATACACAATCCAGCACCGGGATTCCGTTATCTTTCAGAACTGCCTTGGATACATATTTATCCATTCCTACAGCAGATGCCGTCACATCACATCCTACAAACGGGATGCCGATGGTTTTTAAATATCCCTGCAGGGCACCATCTTCTACATTGGTTCCATGTACGATTGGGAAAGCAATATCAATCTCAATCTCCGGTTTCTTTCCAAAACGCTTCTGTGGATAAGGAACCAGGCTGACTTTGTTTTCCTCGTTTACCAGGATCACACGCTGGGATTTTGCCATCAACTCATCAATGTGCTTGTATGACTCAATCTTGCCTACATCTTCTCCGATAAACATCTGGTTATTTTTGTTGATATATACCGGAATCACCTCATACTTATCGGTATCCATACTCATGATCGCCTGAATACCGGAAATAATCGATACTTCATGTTCTACGCTTTTACCGCCAAACATCATTGCCACTTTTGTCTTCATCTGCTTTACTCTCCTTTAATAATTGTCCGGAAGATCGTTTTCCAGCAAAATAAACTTATGACCTTCATCTTTTATACTATATGCAAAAGACAATGCATCTTCAAGGGTGTCATATACATGACATTTTTCCTCTGAAAATCCAGAATCCAAAACACCTTTTTTAATCGGCTCTGTATGTTTTCTGCCTACTAACAATATATAATCACAGCAAGCCGCTGCATACGTACCAAACTTATAATTGTACTGCTCTTCTTCTTTGCCCAGTTCCACCATGCCCGGTGTAATGAGGATACGCACTCCTTCAAACATGGCCAGTGTTTCTACCGCAGCCTTGGAACCTACCGGGTTTGAGTTGTAAGCATCGTCAATAATGGTTACCGCTCCCCGCTCGATCATCTGCAGTCTGTGGGCCACCGGCTGGATCCGCCGAACCGGTACTCTCAGATCATGCAGTGAGATTCCCATGGAATTAGCAATGGCAATAGCACCTACTACATTGATCACATTGTGCTCACCTACCAGTCTCATCTGAAAACGCTCGCTGGTTCCATCCGGTGCTGTCACGGTAAACTCAGTTCCCAGCTGG
>JAXDTV010000017.1:0-5740 GCA_034089785.1 Eubacterium sp. | reverse complement strand
GTACATGCTCCATGTAATTGGCGTCAAATTCGCCACTTTCTACTACATTGTTTGGCTGTACATAATCATCAAATACAGTTACTTTCAATTCGTATCCCTGTTTCTCCAGGATTTTAGCTGCCTCAGCCAAAATTTCAGAGTGTGGAGTCTGGGATGCCGCTACTGTAATGGTCTTTTTCTGTGTAGTGTCCTGACTGCTGCTACTCTGATCGGATGAAGATGCACTGCTTCCGCATCCGGTTACCAGTCCTGCTGTCAAAATAGTTGCCAATGCTAAGGATAATAATTTCTTTTTCATAGTTTCTTTTACCTCTTTCCTTTTTTTATTTTATTTTACGCCGGTCCAGTTTGGCAGAGATCAACATTCCGATTCCCTGCAGGATCTGAACCAAGACGATCAATATCACAATGGTTACAATCATAATGTCCGGCTGATAACGGTAATATCCATATCGGATGGCTATATCACCCAGACCACCGCCGCCGACTACACCGGCCATAGCGGAGTATCCAAGAATGGTGCCCAGTGCAATGGTAACACCTACGATCAAGGATGTTCTTGCCTCTACCAAAAGCACTCTCCCTATAATGGTGAAAGTGCCGGCTCCCATACTCTGGGCTGCCTCAATCACACCTTTGTCCACTTCTTTCAGAGAGGACTCAATCATGCGGGCAATAAATGGTGCCGCTGCGATCACCAGAGGAACCACCGTTGCTGCCGATCCATAACTTTGGCCTACGATAAACCGGGTTACCGGAATCACCAGGATCAAAAGGATCAAAAACGGAATGCTTCGGATCACATTGGTGATTACATCTAAAATCCGGTACACAACCCGGTTGGGATGGATGCCTCCCTTGTCCGTCACTGCCAGGGCAATGCCAAGAGGCAGACCTAAGACATATCCCATCAAAGTTGACATCAATGTCATAAACAGGGTCTCACGGATTCCCTTCCATATCATATCAATGACTACCTGATCAAATTGAAACATGTTCATCCACCTCCCCTACAGTCAGTTTTCTGTCTCGTAAATAAGCACTCATCTGTTCTGCTATCTCCGGCTGGTCCGGCAGCTGCAGGATCATCTCCCCTGTAGCCGTTCCCTGAATGTCTTTTGTATCTGCATACAGGATATTCACAGGCTGTTTAAAATGCAGGATCATGTTCCCGATCACCGGTTCAAAAGATGAATTTTCACTGAACACAACTCGAATCAGATGCTTTCCTTTCATCTCTTTTGTTTCACCTTCGTCTCCAAACAGCATCTTTTTGGCAACGGCTGATTCCGGATTGGCAAAGATCTTTGTTACCGCCCCTGCTTCCGCCAGTTTTCCTTTTTCCAGGATTGCTACTTTGTTACAGATCTTCTGGACTACGGACATTTCGTGAGTAATGATCACGATGGTGATGCCGTATTCTTTGTTGATGGTCTGCAGAAGTTCCAGAATGGACTGGGTCGTCTGGGGATCCAGTGCACTGGTTGCCTCATCACAAAGCAGGATATCCGGGTTGTTGGTCAGGGCTCTGGCGATAGCCACTCTCTGCTTCTGTCCTCCTGACAGTTGGGCCGGATACGATTTTGCCTTATCGGATAATCCTACGATCTCCAGAAGTTCTCTGGCTCTTTCTTTTGCCTGTTTCTTTTTCACACCGGCAATCTCCAATGGAAAACAGATATTGTCCAATACATTTTTCTGCATCAGAAGATTGAAATGCTGGAAGATCATGGATATTTTCTGTCTCTCTTTGCGAAGTGTACGGCCTTTCATCTTGGAAAGGTCTCTTCCCTGGATCTCTACCGTTCCTTCTGTGGGTTTTTCCAGATTGTTCAAACATCGTACCAGAGTACTTTTTCCGGCACCGGACATTCCGATGATTCCAAAAATGTCTCCTCGTCCGATCTCCAAGTCAATCTGATCCAAAGCTCTGACACCGTTGCCATATTCTTTCACAAGATTTTTCACAGCAATCAATGTTTCACTCATTTGACAATCCCCCTTTCTCTTTCCCTGTTCTCATAAATTCATATTGGTTTTGTATGAATTGGTTGTTATCATACTAGAGTTGCCGGCTTTTGTCAACGCTTTCAACTATAGTTATTTTATAGTATTTGCTATAGGAAAAAGTTATATACGCCTTTTTACCAATAATTCCAGCCTAAAACAGGCAAAAAAAATAGCAGCCTCAGCTGCCATTTTTCATCTTTTTTCTTCCCCACAGAGCTAACACCACCGCCAGCAGTACACCTGCCAGGCTCATAAGGAGTCCCTGCCACATATAAGGATACTTCATTACCACCGTCGTTGTTCCCGCCTCTACCTTCAGTAGGTGGTGGCTGCTTTTTATCGTCTGTTCGCTGGAAAAAATATCCTGATACGCCAGAGTTGTATTCACATCGTTTTGATCTGTCCGGATCCGGATCTCTCTTTTATACACAATGATAGAAAGGGGCACGATCTGTCTGTCCGGCAGTGATTTTACTTTTTCTGCCATCAATTTCTGCAGATACTCCCCTACCGACACATCTCCGGTAAGAAAATAGTGATTGGTGAGATTCAAACCGACAAACACGATATTTTCATCTCCTGCCGTGCCGGCAAAATCCACCTTCATCCCTGCATCGTAAAGATATCCATAAGACTGATCCAGTCCGTTAAAGTACACGGTCTTCCAGTCCGTATTTTCTCTGTCAAACAGCTCTGTGTCTACCTCGCTCTCTTCGGTATACAATACCGGGTATCCATTTTCAAAAAAGATGCTGTGGCAGGTAACACCTAAAAATTCCTGTATCTGTGTCTGCTCATTCACCGGCACCCCGTCACCATTTATGATCACCCGTATACCGGCAGATGCCAGCTGCTTCACCAGTGTCTCTGCCCGGCTTTTGCTGTGGTAGGAAAAACCAGCCAGATATACAATTCCATAAGAAGACAGATCTTCATAAGAATACTCATCTATATACTTTGAATCTCCCGTCTCCACATCCGGATACTCATAAGTAATCAGCGGTGCGGAACTTCCGATGGCGATTCCATCGTACTTTGTCACGGTACCAAAGGTCCCGGAAACTTCCCTGTGATACAAGAGATAACTGTCATTTTGTGTATCCAGCGCATAAGAAAGTTCCTCTGCTGCTTTGGTTACTGCCTCTATATCTTTTTCCTTATTCTTTAATTCCTGGATCTGGATCAGTACCGTATCATTTCCCATCTCCAATGCCCGGTCAAAGACATACGGGTAAAACCCTTTCTCCACCGCCTCATTTAATGACACGATATTTTCTGCCGTAGCTGCCGACTGCCAGCCGGCACCAAAGGTTTCCTGTGTTTTTTCTTCTCCCGCGTCGCTGATGAGATAATGAGCCATGGCTCCCAGACTGCTTCCGTCCAGCAGAGCCATCCTTTGTTTTGTGATGCTCTTGGCCCGCTTGATCAGCGTTCCTTCCATGGTCTGCTCCATCCGCTCATTGGCATCATCTCCCTCTGTTCCCCGGTACACCAGGCTCAAAGACGGAATACAATCCAGAGTCAGAAGCACACAGCAGAGGATCACGATCCACCGCCGCAGTTCCTTCCACATAAGGAAACTGTACAAAATAAGACACAATGCAATGGAAATAAAACGGAGCATCCAGAGATACTGGCTTCCCGGCAGTTTACTCAGCACACCGTAAGCCGATGTGGTGGTACACAAAAAAATACACACGCCTGCTCCAAATCCTGCCATGCTCTTTCGTTTGCTTCCAACGAAACCAAACACAGCCAGTAAAAAGGCCGCCAGTCCAAAATAAAATTCCACATTGCCCCGGGTAAGACGGCGCAGCGGATTCAAGGAAATAAACGCATCCTGGAAAAATCCTTTCATAACCTGGGAACTGTCTGTAGAAGTAATCCCTCCTTTTAATGAGGCAAACAGCCAGACTCCTATAATAAGAAAGGATGCCAGCATACTCAGAAGGATCGGCAGATACATTCCTTTTTCATGGGTTACCAGGCGGTACACAAGCATAAACAAAAGCACCGCCAGAAAGATCATGCCGGCGTATCCCACATGACACAGTGCAATCCCGGTAAATACAAGGATGATCCACTTCAGCCGCCGGAAATCTTTATCTTTCATGGTCTCATACACAAGATACATAAATACAGGCAGAAGCACCATGGACAAAGATCTTGGCAGATTTCCCTCTACAAATAAAGCAAACAGATTGTTGGGAAGGAAAAACCATAATGCACCCATAAATGCTCCCAGTACAGGGCGGTTGTTACGGATTCCCAGGCAGAGCCACACAAGGGCTCCTGTAAAGAAGATCATAGCCACATACAGAAGGTATCCCTGCAGCGCACTTCCTCCCACAAACATCTGGCACAGCGCCAGCACATATACCGGAAGAGGTGCCCAGTAGCGCATCATCTGAACTCCGTTATACCAGAAACGGTCGTACAAAGGATATATGTCCCCCTGACCGATAGACTGATACAAAGAATCCCCTTTGTATACATGGCACATGGTGTCCGCACCAGTGGGATAATTGCCCCCCATTTTAATGCAGACGGCAATTCCCACTGCTATGACTGCATATAAAAGAACGGCAATCACAACTCCAATTTTTTTCTTCAATGTACTCTCTCCTTAATCCAGAATACGATCTAACAATTCATCTACCACTTTTCCCATTTGTTCTTTGGAACTGCGGGCAATGCTGTCCAGATACTCGTCATCCCGCTCAAAACTAATGACATAACTTCTGGTAGGAGTCTCGCTGCTTTCCATCTTAACCAACTGTCCTCCCAGTTTTTCCACAATTCTACGAATGTCGTACACAAAGTAATCCGACATATTTTCCAGGGTAGGGATGGTCTCATCAAAGGGCGGGATCTGATTGATGATCCGGTTTTGATACTGGTTAAAATACTCATCTATGGCCTTCTCATAGGCATCAAACTGGATAAACTTTTCGTCTTTCATCAGGATATCCACCATAAATTCCCATGTATGGGGATGAGTCTCCCCTTCTTTTCCATTTATGATAATATAATGATTGGCATTCAGGTAAAATTTGAACTTGTACTCTCGAAATATCTTACTGCTCATTTTGTCCCTCCATTTTTTCTGCCGACTGCTTCATAAATTCATTGAAAAACTCCGGCAAAGACATATCTTTGCTTTCATAACTTTCTGCCAGACAGATCTTAAACTGTACCGTATAACCAGGGATCACTTTCAAAACCCGCAGCGCTTCTTCTTCTGAATACTGCACCATCATAAGGACCAGATTCTTTTTGCCCCAGGCAAATCGGAGATTCTTTTCATCCAGCAATAACTGTGCTTTTTCTAAGAAAGTATCCCTGTCTTCTCTGGCTGTAAACGCAAGCGAGGCAAAGACTACTTTTTTTACTTTCCGTCTGGCCAGTTTATCCACAAAGAGCGGCATCATGGACTGATGGAACACATTCCAGCGGCTGTGGTACGCATCCATTCCGGCAATCACCGCCTCCTGTTTGGCAATGATCTGGTTCAGGGTCGTGATGCGCTTGTTCTGCTTCCAGACTGCCAGATCCTTCCGCACCAAAAGACCGGTATAAATCAGACTGACTAAAAGAAGCACACCCAGTAAACTAAGTCCCCATATATAAATGCTGATCTTCGCCGACAAAAATACATTGTTATCCAGGATTACCGTATCATTGGTCAAAAGACAGATCTTGTACTTGGCACCATTGTACTCAAACACCA
>JAXDTV010000119.1:0-20515 GCA_034089785.1 Eubacterium sp. | reverse complement strand
CTTCAGTCTGACCACCATTACCTGCAATGCAGCTGCGAGGACCAGGCAGATCTTCTGGAAGATTCCGTCAGGGCTCACGACCTTCCGGCCATGGCAGATGTGGATTCTTCTATGCTCTACTTTTGTAGAATCGTGTCAAAGAAGCACAAAGTTGTCCTTACCGGAGAATGTGCCGACGAAGTTTTCGGAGGCTACCCATGGTTCCACCAGGAAGAATTTCTAAAAGGCGGCACCTTTCCATGGACTCCTACTCTGGAACCGCGTAAAAATCTTCTCTCCAAAGAACTATGTGAACTTCTTCATATGGATGAGTATGTGAAAGACACTTATAACCGGGCTCTCATGGATATTACTCCTTTGCCGGAAGAAAACGAAACAGAGACAAACCGCCGCCAGATCGGTTATCTCAATATCCGCTTTTTCATGCAGACTTTGCTGACCCGCATGGACCGCGCCAGCATGTACTCCGGACTGGAAGCCAGAGTCCCTTTTGCAGATCCCAAACTTGTGTCCTATGTTTACAACATTCCATGGAACATGAAGGCAAAAGACGGTCTTGTAAAAAACATCCTGCGTCAGGCATCAAAAGGGCTCCTTCCCGACGAAATCTTGTTCCGGAGAAAAAGCCCCTATCCTAAATCTTATAATCCTCAGTATGAAAAACTGCTGACCCACCGTCTACTGGCAGCTCTGAAAGAACCGGACTGCAAATTAAAGGCACTGCTAGATCTTTCTTCTTTGCAAAAATTTCTTGAAAGCCCCAAAGACTACGGAGCACCCTGGTATGGCCAGCTGATGGCAGGTCCTCAGATGATCGCCTACCTGCTTCAGATCCATTATTTCTTCAAGGAATACAAAGTAAACCTTATTTTATAACATTATAGGGCGACAGAAGAACCGGCTGGATCTGTCGTCCTTTTTCTGCCATATCCAGTGCAGCCGGCAGTTGTCCCCAATGGGCCACCAGAGAATTTGGCTTTTTTATAAAATCATCCTGTCCAAAAGGAATAAAAAACATATTCTTCCGGTTCATAAGACTGCCGATGTTTTGGAAATTGGCCCCCAGACCGTCATTGGTAGACACCCCGATCACCACCGGCCTGTCATTTCTCAGATGGGCTTTCGCCGCCATCAAAACAGTAGAATCCGCAATGCCTGCCGACAGTTTTGCCAGCGTGTTGCCTGTACAAGGTGCAATGACTAATATATCCAGAAGGGCTTTGGGGCCGATGGGTTCTGCCTCCGGAATGGTAAAAATTCCTTTTTCCTTGGTTATTTCCTGAATATCTTTTATAAAATCCTCACATTTGCCAAACCGGCTGTCGGTGTGCTGGCAGATGGGAGAAAACACAGGGATCACTTTTTCTCCCTGGTTCACCAGTTCTTCTATGACTTTCTTGATTTTCTCATGGGTACAAAAAGATCCTGTTACTGCAAATCCTATGGTCCGTCCACTCATGAAGTTTCTCCCCACATTGTTTTTCCTATTACTTCTAACAGTATTCGCGCCGATGTTTTTGGTGCATGTATTCCCGGCAAACCGGGACATAATCTGGCAGAAATTTTTCTTTTTCGACAGGTTTCAAAATCCACACCTCCCGGGGCAGACGCCAGATCCAGTATCGTAACAGCCGGATTGAACCGGTGTATCATCCGTTTTGTAATGACCGGTGCCGGCACAGTATTAAACACAAAATCCTGTCTGGTCAGGATGGCGTCCGGCACATTTTCAAAGGAATAAACCGCCGGCACTACGCCCTGGGCCTTACTCCTTTTTTCTACATTCCGGTCCAGCACCGTTACTTTTGCTCCCATAAGTACCAGTCTCTGAGCCAGCACTTCCCCGCATCTTCCGTATCCGGCCACCAGACACCGGCTGCCATAGAGGGCACACTCCCCCTGACGGATTGCCTCCACCATGGTGGCTTCTGCTGTTACCACTGCGTTTTTACAGGCCACTCCCGCCACTTTCATATAATCAACAAAATGGACACCTGTCTCATCACAGATGTCCACAATTTCCTCGGGAAAATTGCATCCAAACACAAGCTGTCCGGAAGCAAATTTATCATGAAATTCCCGTACATATTTTGCTGTTTTCGACAAGGGAAGCAGCAGGGCATCAAAATCCCCCTGCAGGATTTCATTTGCCTGGGCTACCAAATGTCCCTTTTGTCTCAGTTCTTCTGCCAGATATTTTTGTCTTTTGTCATCCCCTACCACAAGAAAATGATTCTGATTCATACAAACATCCTGTTTTTCTTTATTGTATGCATCCTATTTGGCACAATTGACTAATTCTTCCAGATAAAGCTGGCCCAGTGTACTGATATTCGTTCCACTGCGGTAAAGATAGCCAATTTCCATTTTTTCACTTTCCTTTAATGGTATCGCCAGGGCATCATCTCCGTTCAGGGCATCGCAGATTACCCCGGAACAAAGCGTGTATCCATTGAGACCGATCATCAGATTCAGCATGGTGGC
This sequence comes from Eubacterium sp., assembly GCA_034089785.1. Taxonomy (GTDB): domain Bacteria; phylum Bacillota; class Clostridia; order Lachnospirales; family Lachnospiraceae; genus Eubacterium_F. Next base: position 18,031 of record JAXDTV010000119.1, on the reverse strand, counting down.
CCGGTCATTTCCCCGGATGATCCGCTTGTAATCATAGGTACTCATCATTTCCTCTGCAAAATAAAAGGAATTATTTTTTCCCTGGTCAAAAGCAAGACACGGATACGGCTCCAGTTCTTTCATGGAAATCTCCTTGGCTCCTGCCAGCGGATGTCCCGACCACAGATACACATAGGTGTCACAGTCAAACAATTTCTCAAATTTCAGATGATTATCCCTGAATATTTTTTCCAGTACCTGTCTGTTAAAATCATTCAGATACAAAATTCCCAGTTCACTTTTGGAATCTCTTACATTCTCGATGACTTCATAGGTTTTTGTCTCATGAACCGCAAACTCATAATGTTCCAGTCCTACCTTTTTCACCATTTCAACAAAGGCTTTCACGGCAAAAGAATAATGCTGCATGGACACGCTGAAATGCTCTTTTACTTCTTTGCCTATATAACGGCTCTCCAGCAGGTTATACTGCTGGGCCACCTGTCTGGCATATCCTAAAAATTCCTCTCCTTCTCTGGTAATAACAATTCCTTGGTTGGAGCGGATAAAAAGATCAAATCCCAGTTCTTTTTCCAGTTCTTTCACAGAGCCGGACAAACTAGGCTGAGATACAAACAACTGCTTGGCCGCCTCATTCATAGAGCCGCTGTCCGCAATGGCAATTACATATTTGATCTGCTGCAGTGTCATACGTATCTCTCCCTTCTCACAGTGATGCCAGGTAGGCCAGATATCCTCCCTGCATTTCATAGGCGTCATAGCCTGCATCCACTAACACTTCTACTACTTCATGACTGGTTTCACCCTTCTGGCAAAATACAACGATTTTCTTGTCCTTGGGAAGATCATACAGCTTATGAAGGCTCGTAGCCGGAATATACAGTGCTCCCTCTATGGTTCCAAACTGCGTCTGGGCCTCTTCCCGTACATCCACTAAAACTGTCTGTTCCGGATCCCATTTTTTCCACTCTTCTACCGATATCTGCCGCTCCATCTCACTGCTTTCCTTTCCATTCACAGGCTGCCGCCACTTCATACTCTGATTTTTCCAATGTTTTTATATCTGCTTTTTCTCCACATACGCGACAGGAAGGGGATGCTTTGCTGAACTTTACTTTCCGAAAATTCATGGAAAGGCCGTCGAACACCAGCATGGCTCCTGTCAGCAGATCTCCTGTCTCCAACAGATATTTCTGGGCTTCCAGTGCCTGAAGACTTCCTATGATCCCCGGCATGGTTCCCAGCACTCCTGCCTGAGAACAACTGTCAACCTGTCCATCTGCCGGAATTTCTTCAAAAATACAACGATAACAAGGGCCACAGCCTGGCACATAGGTCATGACTTGCCCCTGAAATTCCCGGATGCCGCCGTGGCAAAATGGTTTTTTTGCCAGCACACAAGCATCATTGATTAAAAATTTTGACGCAAAACTGTCTACCGCATCGATAATGAAGTCATATTCACTCACGATCTCCATCAGATTCTCTGCCGTAGCTCTTTCTTCATAAAGGATCGTCTCTACATGAGGATTGATATCCTTTACCCTGGCCGCCGCTGACTGGACTTTGGATCTTCCTATGTCCGCTGTACCATGAATGATCTGACGCTGCAGATTTGACCGGTCCACTACATCATCATCCATGATCCCCAGTGTACCTACACCGGAGGCCGCCAGATACATCAGTACCGGGGCTCCTAAGCCGCCGGCACCGATCACTAATACTTTTCCCTGCAATAATTTTTTCTGTCCCGATAATCCCACACCTTTTAAAATGATGTGTCGGGAATATCGCTCTAATTCTTCCTGTGATAATGCCATGTTTTCTATTCCTCTGCTCATATATTTACAATGAACATATCACATTTACTCTTTTTTTGTCAACACCTTACTGAACTGCTTTGAATGCCTCATCCAGATCTTCAATAATATCGTCAATGTTCTCTGTTCCGATGGAAAGACGAATGGTATTTGGCTTAATTCCCTGCTCTAAAAGTTCTTCCTCGTTCAACTGGGAATGCGTTGTAGATGCCGGATGGATCACCAGTGATTTTACATCGGCTACATTGGCAAGGAGAGAGAACAACTCCAGATTGTCAATAAAGTCTTTTGCTTTCTGGGCATCTCCTTTGATTTCAAAGGTAAAGATAGATCCACCGCCATTTGGGAAGTATTCTTTGTAAAGTTCCTGCTGTTTTGGATCATCGGATACGGATGGGTGATGCACTTTTTCTACCTGTGGATGTGCATTCAGATACTCTACTACTTTCAATGCATTTTCCACATGTCTTTCTACTCGAAGAGAAAGTGTCTCCAGTCCCTGAAGGAAGATAAATGCATGGAATGGTGACAAGGTAGCACCTGTATCACGAAGCAGGATAGCACGGATCTTTGTTACAAATGCTGCCGGGCCAACTGCCTTGGTAAAGCTGATTCCGTGATAACTTGGGTTTGGCTCAGTCAGTGAAGCAAATTTGCCGCTTGCTCCCCAGTCAAATTTACCACTGTCTACAATGACACCGCCGATGGCAGTTCCGTGGCCACCGATGAATTTTGTAGCAGAATGTACTACAATATCCGCACCATACTCAATCGGACGAACCAGATATGGAGTAGCAAATGTGTTATCAATTACCAGTGGGATCTTGTGTGCATGAGCAATATCTGCCAGTTTGCGGATATCTACAATATCGGAGTTTGGATTTCCCAATGTCTCAATGTACACTGCCTTTGTGTTTTCCTGGATGGCTGCCTCTACTTCTTCAAAATTCTCCGGATCGATAAAGGTTGTTTTGATGCCATACTGTGGAAGTGTGTGCTCCAGCAAGTTGTAAGAACCACCGTAGATGTTTTTAGCTGCCACAATGTGATCTCCTGCCTGAGCAAGGTTCTCAATGGTATAAGTAATTGCAGCTGCTCCGGATGCTACAGCCAGTGCTGCCACACCGCCTTCCAAAGCGGCAATTCTCTGCTCGAAAATATCCTGTGTAGGATTGGTCAGTCTTCCGTAAATATTACCTGCATCTGTCAATCCAAATCTTGCTGCTGCATGCTCTGAATTTCTGAACACATAAGATGATGATGCATAAATCGGTACGGCTCTGGCATCAGTAACCGGGTCCGGCTGTTCCTGTCCTACATGTAACTGCAGTGTCTCAAATTTCAAATTTCTTTCTTCATACTTTTTCTTACTCATTCTATCATCCTCATTTCTATGTTATAGTCTATGTGTCGCACCGAAGTGCTTTATTTATCTTACATACATATCCTATCATTTTACTCTGCATTTGTAAAATAGATAAATACAAGGGCGCGTTATAGGTAAAACTTATAACACATTTTGAAACCGGATGCACAAAAAAAGATCCCCAGACCTGTCGGAATGGGAATCTCTTCATACTCTCTGCTATAAACAGTATCTTATAATCTCTTCAGATACTCGCCTGTTCTTGTATCGATCTGAATCTTGTCTCCCTGGTTTACAAAGATCGGTACGGCTACCTGTGCACCAGTCTCTACTGTAGCTGGTTTTGTAACATTCGTAGCTGTGTCACCTTTCACACCTGGCTCTGTCTCAGTTACTTCCAGTTCTGCAAACATAGGTGGCTCGATGGCAAAGATATCTCCCTGATAGGATACCATCTTTACATTGTCATTTTCCTTAACAAACTTCATAGCGTCGCCGACTTTTTCTTCTGTCAGTGCGATCTGCTCAAATGTCTCATTGTCCATGAAGTTGTACATTTCGCCGTCATTATATAAATACTGCATTTCTTTTTTATCAATATGTGCCTGTGGGTATTTCTCGGTTGGACGGAATGTCTTCTCAACCACACCACCATCTACTACATTCTTTAACTTAGTACGAACAAAAGCAGCTCCCTTACCAGGTTTTACATGCTGAAACTCTATGATCTGATAAACAGTTCCATCAATCTCCACTGTCAATCCATTTCTAAAATCTCCTGCTGATACCATAATTTCCTCTCTTTCCGTCGCCATGCGACTAAATATCGTACATATCTCTATTCATTATATTAAATTTGATGAGTTTTTTCAAGTATTTCTTTCGCAATTTCCGTTACCGTCTTTCCGTCAGTGGAAATTTTCACCGTGGCCGCTTTTTCATAAGCCGGCAGCCGTTTGGCCATCAGGTCTGAAATAAACTCTATATTCATGTTGCCGTTTAAGATAGGACGGTTGGTACTGTCCTTTACCCGCTCCAGGATTGTTTCCGGTGATGCCTGCAAAAGGACCACTTCTCCCATCGCCTTTAGTTTTCTGCGATTTATCTCCCGCAGAGCCATGCCTCCGCCACAGGAAATAATGGCCGGTTCCATAGTTCCCAGTTCATCTAGCATATCCGTTTCGCACTGTCTGAAGTAGGCTTCGCCTTCTGTGGCAAAAATATCGGAAATACTTCTTTTCTCATGATCCTCGATCCACTGGTCCGTGTCCACTTCTTCTCTTCCGGACAGTCTTTTTAGTTCTCTGGACACCGTGGATTTTCCGGCTCCCATAAAACCGATCAGGGATATGTGATGATTTTCTTTGTAGATCTTATCAAAGACGGATATCATCTCTTCGTAGTACACCTGTCCCGGTGCCGACGCCTCTCTGGCGCATCCAAAACTCAAGGAAGATCCGTACAGCCCGCCATACAGTCTGGATGGCTTACCCAGCTCTCCCATGGCCATGGTAATAACAGGAAACTCCGGATGTGCTTCTTTCATCTGAGCCGTAGCCTCCAGCAGTGTATCTACCTCTTCTTTTGTCTCCGGCATACAGGCATATTTTCCCACCGTCATGTTATAGGTTCTGGCCGTATCAAGAATCTCTACGATCCTCTCTTTTTTATCTGTCTTATGAAAATCATGATAAGAACCGATCACCCCTGTGTGTGACCTGCCGTCAAAACAGTCTTTTAACGGCTCTGCTCTCTTAAGTTCCACATCTACATAATCTGCCACGCCTTGCTCCAGCAGTGTTCTTACCAATGCCTCATAGTCAAAACGACTTCCGTTGGCCTCTCCCCCTTCTGCCTCCGTGCGAAGTGTGACGATCAGCTTTTTGCTGTTTAAAATCTGCTTTAACTCTTTTACAACAGCCGGGATCTCTTTCTCATACCCTGCAAAAAAATCCACACGCCATTCTACCGCCTGCACCGGCAGTGCTGCATATGTTTTTACCTCTTTTACAATGGCATCCCGCAGGCTGCTTACAACAGGCAGGCATATATCTGGTCGCTTCATTCTTTTTCCTCCACTTCAATCCACTCCTTGTCAGAATGGGTAATGTTCTCACATCCATCTTCTGTAATAACCACTACATCTTCGATCCGGACGCCTCCTACACCTTCTACATAGATGCCTGGTTCTACCGTAATGACCATACCCGGACGGATCACTGTTTCTTCTCTCGGGGAAAAATTAGGAGACTCATGGATCTCTAACCCTACAGAATGTCCCAGAGCATGTCCAAAATACGCTCCGTAGCCGGCTTCTTTTATCACATCTCTTGCCAGTTTATCAATCTGGGCTCCGGTCATTCCCGGACGGATTCCAGCCAGGGCAGTCTCCTGGGCCTTTTTCACAACATCATAAATTTTTCTCTGCTCATCCGATACTTTACCAATGGCTATGGTGCGGGTCATATCCGAACAATATCCCTGATACAGACATCCAAAATCCATGGTCAGAAGATCTCCTCCGGTCAGTTTCCTGTCTGTAGGAACAGCATGAGGCATAGCCGTATGAGAGCCGGACGCTGCAATGGTATCAAAACTAAGCCCCTCAGCTCCTTCTTCCTTCATGAAAAATTCCAGTCTGGCTGCCACCTGCTTTTCTGTCATACCGGCTTTTACTTCTCCCAACAGCCGCTTAAACGCCCGGTCACCAATGGCCTCTGCCTGGCGTATCCGCCGGATCTCCCAGTCTTCCTTGATCTGCCGCAGCTGTTTCACTGAATCCCCCAAAGGGACTAACATAACATTTTTTCCCTCCAGTTCTTTTTTCAGTTTTTCATACTGTGCCACTGTCATATCCAGATCTTCAAAACCAAGTCTTTGTATATGCTCTTCTTCCACTGCCTGCAACAAGGCACTATAATACCCTCCTGCCTGATAACAGACCACCTCGAACTCCGGACTTTCTTTTTTCGCCGCTATAGTATAACGGGAGTCTGTCACTAAAAACTGCTTTTTTTCAGAAAGATACACAAATCCCTCTCCGCAAAAACCTGCCATATAGCGCATATTGGCCGGCGAGGTAAGAAGGATGGCATCTACCTGCTTGCTGTGAAATACTTTTTCTGCTTTTTCTTTTCCCATTTTTTCTTTTTATTTTCCTCTCTTTTTTTGGCACGGTATTCCTTCAGCACGATCTTTTCCAGTTTGCGCTTTAACACGATCTGGATCTCTTCATGCTCATCAATGGGTTTTACCAGGAAATTCCGAAGCCCAATGCGTTTTGCACCGAAAATATCTGTAAACAGCTGGTCACCTACAAACACCGTAGTGTCCCGGTCTGTATTCATCAGTTCCATGGCATAGTAATACCCTTTCTTTGCCGGTTTGTGGGCATTAAACACCATATGGACACCGATCTCTTCGTTAAAAGTCCGCACCCGGTTCTTTTTATTGTTTGAAATAAGACAGCACTGGAAACCAATGCGCTTCAGTTTGCGGAACAGTTCTTTTGCCTGTTCGGTAGCCTCTTTGCCATGCTCTACCAGTGTATTGTCAATATCAAACAAAATTCCCCGATATCCCTCTTTATAAAGTTCTTCGTAATTAATATCATAGGTTGAATCCACCGTTGAATCAGGGAAAAATCTTTCAAACATTTACTGTTTTCCTTTCTCTTTTGCAATTGATTTCAAATGTATGATAAATTGTTCTGCCACACGGCCGGAATATCCGCCATTGCGGAGACTCCATGCATTGGCCTTGGCAAGGAGTTCCTGTTCGCTCAGTGTAATATCCGGATTTTCGGCTGCCAGTCCCAGAACGATGGAATCAAATTCTTTTTTCTGCGGACGGCTGAAGTTGATGCTGACACCAAATCTGGCCACCAGTGACAGTTTTTCCTGCATCGTATCCGAACGGTGCAGCTCATCCTGGGACATATCGGAACGGTCGCTCCATGTCTCACGGATCAGATGACGGCGGTTGGAAGTAGCGTAGATCAATACATTGTCCGGTTTCACTTCCAGACCTCCCTCGATCACTGCCTTCAGATATTTGTACTCAATCTCAAATTCTTCAAAAGAAAGATCATCCATATATATGATAAATTTGTAATTGCGGTTTTTAACCTGTTCAATAATGGTAGACAGATCCTGGAACTGGTGCTTATATACTTCGATCAACCGCAGTCCCTGGTCATAATACTTGTTCAGGATCGCTTTGATACAAGTGGATTTACCTGTACCGCTGTCTCCGAAAAGCAGACAGTTATTGGCTTTTCTGCCCTCTACAAAGGCTTCTGTATTATCGATCAACTGCTGCTTCTGAAGTTCATATCCGATGAGATGAGAAAGTTCCACATCACTGGTGTGGGTGATCGGTGCCAGGACCATCTTCTCTCCCTGATGGGTTACCCGGAAGGCCTTATTCAATCCAAACTTGCCTACACCATACCGTTTGTAAAATTCAGTCACAACTTCAAAAAATCCCTGTCCATCCTCTGCCTTCTGAAGCATCTTGGCCAGTTTTCTCACTTTTTCGCTGACACTTTTATTATAAGTGTTCTCCGCCTTTGCCATAGAATGATAATGTGTCAGTATATCAAAGCAGTCCACTTCCAGCGTTTCCTGCAGGGAACTGAAATCATAGTTAAAGATGTGATAAAAACATTCCATATCCTTTTTCACAATGGAATTGACCGTGCCATCCTCCGAGGCTCCCACGGTCTCGCAGATCATGCTGAACGGATTTTCATCCATAGCCAGCAGATACGCCACATAACTCTGCCACAGATTTTCATCAAAGCCATATTTTGTCGATATATCCAAAATACCATAAACCTGATCGTATACCTTGCGCACCAGGCTCTCCCTGGTTTCCACTTCCGATCCACGATCCAGTTTTTCAATGATCTGGGCCAGATTTTTCAAAATAGAAAAATCCGATCCCTTTCCATACATAATCAGCCTTGCCATATCGCGATACATTCTCATTCCTCTTTTCTATATTCTGCCTGCCGTCTCTCTGCAGGATCACATTTTATCCGGTGCTTCAAATCCTAAAAGTTCAATGCACTGCTCCAGTGCTTTCTGTACCAGCCGGATCAGGCAAAGATAAGAATTTCTTCTCTTCTCGTCTTCTTCTGCTAAAATCTTTGTCTCATGGTAAAAATGGTTAAACGCCTCAGATAATTCATAAATATACTGACAGATCTTGTGAGGTGCCAGTTCTTTATAAGCGCTTTCCACGGCATCTGCAAATTTGCCCAGTGTCAGATACAACTGTGTCTCACTTTCACTGACAGGTGCTTCATATACAGCCTCCTCCGGCATTTTCCCTCCCTGGGATACATATTTCTGGATCAAAGACTTAATCCTTACGATGGTATACAGAATATATGGTCCTGTATTTCCCTCAAAGGAAGCAAATCTCTCTACATCAAAAATATAATCCTTGGATGCCTGGTTAGACAAATCTCCGTATTTCAGTGCTGCCAGTCCTACCTGACCGGCAATGTTTCTTGCCTCTTCTTCACTATAGTCACGGTTCTCCATGATCTTCTTATATACTTCATCGCTGATCATTTCCCGGAGGCTCTGAAGACGGAGCACACCGCCGTCTCTTGTTTTAAACGGTTTGCCGTCTTTTCCGTTCATGGTACCAAATCCGATGAAATCCAACTGCATATCCGGCTCTACGATACCGGTTTTCTTTGCCACACGGAACACCTGTGTAAAGTGAAGAGACTGTCTTTTGTCTGCCAGATAAATAATCTGATCCGGCTGGAACAGTTTCATACGCTCTACGATGGTAGCCAGGTCCGTGGTAGCGTACAAAGTAGCCCCGTTGGATTTCACAATGATACACGGAGGAAGTTCTTTTTTATCTCCCTCTTCTGTCACATCTACAACCAGAGCTCCTTCGCTTTCATAAGCAAAGCCGTCCTTCTTCATCTTCTCAACCATATCCGGTATATACGGCTGTACATCGCTTTCTTTTTTCCAAATATCAAATTCTACACTTAATTTATCATAGTTTTTTTTCAGATCCGCAATGGATACATTTAGTATATGCTGCCACAAAGCGCGGTATCCGGCATTTCCTTCCTGCAGTCTGGCAGTAGCCTGCTGAGCCTCCTGCAGATAATCCTCATGCTCCTTTGAATAACCACTGGCATATGGATAAATTTCTTCTAGATCACTAATGGTAAAAGGTGCTTCTTCCGGATATTCTCCCTGAAAACTCTCATCAAAATATGGAAGATCCGGCTGTCTCTTTTTCAACTCTGTAATGATCAGACCAATCTGAAGTCCCCAGTCTCCCAGATGTACATCTCCGATCACCTTGTTGCCCATAAAACGGCAAATCCGTTTCACACTTTCTCCAATAACGGCAGAACGCAGATGTCCTACATGGAGTGGTTTTGCCACATTCGGTCCGCCATAGTCAATGACGATGGTCTTTTTCTCCGGCATGGAAACTCCCAGTTTTTCATCCTGATCCATCTCCTTTGCCTGTTCTGCCAAAAAGGCTCCGCTTACGGATATGTTGATAAATCCCGGGTTTACTGCTTCTATTTTAGAAAACATGGCATCTTCCTGTAACGGTGCAATGACCTCCTGTGCAATCTGGATAGGAGCTTTCTTGTATGCCTTGGCTGCCGCCATGGCTCCGTTACACTGATACTGGCACAGATCCGGACGATTGGATACGGAAACCATACCATACTTCTTATCATACCCTGCTTTTTCAAAACTTTCTGTTATTTTTTCTTTGATCCATTCAATGGTCTTTTTCATGAATTTACAACCTTTCCTCTGTCATTACATTTATTTGTTTATCTTAGAACTTAACCCCAGATTTGTCAACACCTGGAAATAATTCTCGAATGTCTTGCGGCAGCACAGGGGATCATCAATGGTGATTCCCTTCAGCTTCGTGCCGATCACGGCAAATGCCATGGCCATACGGTGGTCTTCATAGGTTTTAAAGGTAACGGTCCTCTTTCCTTCCATATACTCTGCCAGTACTGTCTCATCCGGCTGGATCAAAAGACCGTCCTCTCTCTCTTCACAGGCAATCCCCATCCGGTTTAACTCTGTCACGATGGCTTTGATCCGGTCTGATTCCTGTCTTCTTATGTGGCCCACTCCGGTGATCTCCGTTTTTCCTCCGGCGAACACACTGACTGCTGCCAGCGTCATGGTCTGGTCTGAAAAATCACTCATATTTATCCGGATTCCCTGAAGGTTTCCTGCTCCGGCTCCCGTCAGGACGATTCCCTCCGGTGTATCTTCACTGTGGCATCCCATCTTTTCCAGCACTTTGAGAAACTGTATATCTCCCTGGCTGCTGTCCTCATGAACATGCATAACCTGAGCTGTTCCCCCATTGATGGCTGCCATGGCGTAAAAATAACAGGCTGCCGACACATCCGGTTCGATCTGATAGGATCTTGCTTTATAATGCTGCCCCGGCAGCACTTTATATACATCTTTTTCAACCTGTTCCATAGAACAGCCAAACTCTTTCATCATCTTCATCGTTATCTCTACATAAGATCTGGCATCCCGGTGTCCTGTCAGATGGATCTCAAATCCCTCCTGATCCATAACACCTGCCAATAACAGCGCACTTAAAAACTGGCTGCTCTCATCTATATTTAAGTCAACCCTGTCCACTTTCTTTTCCTGTCTTCCCCTGATGTAAAATGGAAAATGATACGGGTCTTCCCTGTATTCAAATTCTGCCCCTAACTGCTCCAATGCAAGCAGCAAAGGTTTCATCGGTCTTCCCATCATCTGCTCCGAAGAAGTCACTTCATACTGTCCCCCTGACAACGCCAGCATGGCTGTCAGAAATCTGGCGGCGGTTCCCGCACTTCCTACATATACAGACGCCTGAGCGCATGGGATCTTCTCTCCCGGTGAGGTGATCTGCACACATCTTTCTTCTTCCTGTATAGAAAGTGTATACCCCAGACTTTTCAATGCCTCCATAAACACTCGGGAATCGTCACTGAAAAGCACCCCTTGTAATGTGGTGGTTCCTTCTGCCAGTGCTGCCAGCAACAGTGCCCGGTTGGTAATACTTTTCGACCCCGGTACCGTCACCTGTATATTTTTTTGTTCTTGAAAGGGAGCCAATGTATACTCCTTCATAACACAGTTCCTCCTTGTATCGTATGTGTCGCTCCTCGCTTTTGCAAAAAGAAGTCAGGCTTATAAATCCTGCTTATAAGTCTGACTCTTTTTTTATAAAACCTGTCGTAATTTTATTTCACAAAGGCTTTTACTTCTTTATAAATGCTGTCTGCATCCAAGCCATATTTTTTAACCAGTTCTACTGCCGGTCCGGATTCACCAAAGACATCCTGGATACCAATTTTCTTAACCGGTGTTGGTGCCTTTTCTGCCAATGCATCACACACGGCACTTCCCAGGCCGCCGATGACAGAATGTTCTTCCACGGTCACGACTTTGCCTGTCTCCTTGGCTGCTGCCACGATCAAATCTTCGTCTAACGGTTTGATGGTGTGGATGTTGATCACCTTGGCATCAATGCCGTCGGCTGCCAGCTTTTCAGCTGCTTCCAGACAGTTAGAAACCGGAAGACCGGTAGCCACGATCGTTACATCCTTTCCTTCTCTCAGGACAACACCTTTTCCGATCTCGAATTTGTAATCCGGTGTATCATTGATCACCGGCACTGCCAGTCTGCCAAAACGCAGGTAGCATGGACCATCATGAAGATAAGCTGCTCTTACAGCCGCTTTTGCCTCTACATCATCAGATGGAACGATCACGGTCATACCCGGGATCGTACGCATCAGGGCAATGTCCTCATTACACTGGTGGGTTGCACCGTCTTCTCCTACCGAGATACCTGCATGTGTCGCACCGATCTTTACATTCAGATGCGGGTATCCAATGGAGTTACGAACCTGCTCAAAAGCTCTTCCTGCCGCAAACATAGCAAAGGAACTGGCGAACGGAACTTTTCCGGTTGTGGCAAGTCCCGCTGCCACGCCCATCATATTGCACTCAGCGATTCCGCAGTCAATGTGTCTTTCCGGAAATGCTTTTTTAAAAATACCTGTCTTCGTTGCCGCAGCCAAGTCTGCATCCAGAACAACCAGATTGTCAAACTCCTTGCCTAACTCTGCCAGAGCATTTCCATAACTTTCACGGGTTGCAATCTTTTTTACTTCTGACATAGAGACTCACCTGCTTTCTTCAATTCTTCCATTGCCTGAGCATACTGCTCGTCGTTCGGCGCTGTTCCATGCCAGCTTACCTGACCTTCCATAAAGGAAACACCTTTTCCTTTGACGGTCTTGGTTATAATGGCCGTTGGTTTGCCCTTTGTTGCTTTTGCTTCATCAAAAGCAGCTTTCAGAGCGTCAAAATCATGGCCGTCTACTGTAATTACATGAAAACCAAAAGCTTCAAATTTTTCATCGATCGGATATGGAGAACATACCTCATCAACAGCACCGTCAATCTGCAGTCCATTGTTGTCAATGATAGCTACAAAGTTGTCCAGCTTTCTGTGGGCTGCCAGCATGGCTGCCTCCCAGACCTGTCCTTCCTGGATCTCTCCATCTCCTAAAAGGGTGTAAACCCGATAAGAATCGTTGCTCAGTTTAGCCGATATAGCCATACCTACCGCTGCTGATATTCCCTGTCCCAGAGAACCGGAAGACATATCCACGCCCGGTATATGTTTCTTATCCGGATGTCCCTGCAGATAAGAGCCGATGTGGCGCAGGGTCGGCAGATCTTCCACCGGGAAAAATCCTCTGTTTGCCAATGCCGAATAATAACCCGGTGCTGTGTGTCCTTTACTTAACACAAAACGGTCTCTGTCCGGTTTGTCCGGCTGTTCTGGGTCAATATTTAATTCCTCAAAGAACAGATATGTAAAAATATCTGCCGCCGATAAGGATCCGCCCGGATGTCCTGACTTTGCACTATGTACAGCTGTCACAACCCCCTTGCGAACTTCTACGGCTGTTTTCTGAAGTTCTAACTTATTCATATTATGCCTCCCCCGTTGATTATTTTCCAAATACTGCAATATAATCCTTCTGGAATTTCTCGATACCGATATCAGTCAAAGGATGTTTGGTCATCTGCTCGATCACATTGTAAGGAACGGTTGCGATATCTGCTCCTGCCAGAGCGCAGTCTGTTACATGGATCGGATTGCGGACGCTGGCTGCAATGATCTCTGTCTCAATACCATGTACAGCAAAAATATCGGCAATGTTCTGGATCAGATCGATTCCCGGTGTGGAAATATCATCCAGTCTTCCCAAAAACGGAGAAACATAAGCTGCTCCGGCTCTGGCTGCCAGCAACGCCTGGTTGGCACTGAAGATCAAAGTCACATTACATTTGATTCCTTCGGAAGAAAGAACTTTGGTTGCCTTTAATCCTTCTACTGTCATAGGAATCTTAACTACCATGTTCTCATGAAGTTTGGCGATTTCTCTTCCTTCTTTGATCATTCCCTCAGCATCGACTGTAGTTGCCTTAACTTCCCCACTGATCGGGCCGTCTACGATGGATGCAATCTCTTTGAGCACTTCTTCCTGGCTCTTTCCACCCTCTTTAGCAATAAGAGAAGGATTTGTTGTTACCCCACAAATAACACCCATTTCATTTGCTTTTTTGATGTCTTCGATTTTAGCTGTGTCTACAAAAAATTTCATTTGGTATACCCTCCTAAATTTTAATTTATATCATATGCTTATTATACAACTGACAAGCATATAATCTCAACTGTTTTTTTGTTTTTCACACCGGTTTTTACTGCGCCTTATAAAAGCACATACCATCCAGCGTGACTTTTGCGATGCCATCAATAGCTCCGCCATATCCATACTCCATGGTTGTCTTTCCTTTTATGTCATATTCGGCAAAATTTCCTGCTGCCTTATCTGCCATAATATAGTGGCTGCCCCTCTGGATACACAGTCCACTTCCTTTTATTCCAATTGGGAAATTTCCCTTCACCTTTACTTTTTTATTCTTCTCATCCACATTGACCGCCACGGCTGTCTGTCTGCCTGCCTGCTTTACAAACATGGTATAACTGTCCTGGGTTTCATTCAGTGCCAAAACCGTTCCGGATGTATCCCATCTTGATGCGGTGCCATCTTCCCATACTTTCTTTTTAAGGCCGTACTTTTTCCAGGCCTTTTTCTGTCCAAAAAGATTGGTAAGAACCGGTTTTACTCCGGCAATGGCATCCAGTTTTAAAAGTCCTGACGGACTGTCTGCGGCAAGATACATACTTCCCGCCTTTGGCTCCGATAGAGAAGCGATCTTAACACCTTTTGGAAATGCATACACTAAAGTAGTCTTTCCACTCTTAAAAGAAGTGGAAAAAATCCTGTCTCTTCCCTTAACCGTAACTAAGGAATATACATGATCATATCCATCATAACTAAAGTCTTTTACCTTTTTCGTCTCACTTACCTGGGCTACTCCTGTAACCTTTCCGGTAGCCCCTACTCTGGCAATCCTTGTAGGTGCAATCTGGTACAGCACCTGATCCCCGGACTGATACAGTCTCCTGCCATGCTCTGACTCCGTGCGGGTTGTATTTCTCAGTATTCCCTGGTTATCGTAGAGATAAATATTTTTATCCCCCGATGGGAAAATGGCATACAGGCCGTTCTCACTTTCATCCCGGCTGTGCCCCTTACTGGCACGGATCTTTGATGGAGCCTTGGAAGAAGGCATTGTATACTTGTACACAATCTTCTCACGCTCGGCCCCCTGGCTGTCAAGAACCTGCATCACGATATAATTGGTCTGTCCGGGCACCAGTCCGCTTACTGTAAACTCCTGGACTTCACCCAGATTATCTTCCTGTCCGTTATCCACATACCGGATCAGATCCGGTATGGATTCATCCTTTACCGTAACGGTATAACGGATCATCCCTTTGGTGGACAGTTTAAAATAAAAGTAAAAGGAACCCGGGTTCGTACCATAGGGATCGGCCGCAATGATGGGGTGCTGAAAGTCTGCATCCAGACGCTTGATCAGGCGTCCCAGACGCTCTGAAACCTTCTTTGACGCAGCCACGCTGTAACTGCCGTTTTCATCAAAATTCAGTACATTTTTTCCGTCTCCGGAAGTCTTTAATTCTACTGAATTTTCATCCATATCATAACGATAGGCCCGGTCCGAAGACTGGTCACTCTGTTCTTTTGTAATGCGGCTTTCAAACGCATTGGATGAACTGCCGCCTTTTGTCAAAAAGTAAAAAGTTCCTGCCGTCAACGCTGCCAATATAATGGATGTTGCTAAAATCGGCTTCAATACTCTTTTCATGCGTACTCTCCCTGTCTTAATCTATCGGTCCCACTTATCACAAAGAGTGTTGATCTGGTCTGTAAATTTGGCCACATCTTTGTTACTGAGTCCTTCATTTTTACGAATCACAGCAATCAAACGCTGTCCTGCCGTCATAAGCCGCTGGAACATATCGCCAGCCCTCTTCTTGGCGGCCTTCTTCTTCTGAACGGCAATCGGCTCTGTCTCAACCAGAAATTCGCCACGGATCAGATCAAACTGTGTGCCGCTGTACGGTGCAGAGGCAATATATCCGGAGTCCGTCAAAGTAGATACAAAACTGTCGCATACCTTGTCTTCTCCATGAACAACAAACACTCTCTTTGGAGGCTGTTCTGTAAAATGATTGATCCACTTAAGCAGTCCGTTTTTATCTGCATGGCCGCTGATGCCGGCGATCTTGACGATCTTTGCCTTTACCTCAATAGGCTCTCCAAACAGACGAACCTCTGTGGCTCCCTCTAACAGCGACCGTCCCAGTGTGCCCCGGGTCTGATATCCCACAAACACAATGGTGCTTTCCGGTCTCCACAGATTATGCTTCAGATGATGGCGGATACGGCCTGCCTCACACATACCGGAAGCAGACAGGATCACCTTCGGCCTCATGTCAAAGTTGATCTCTTTACTGTCATCGCTGGTAACCGACAGTTTCAGTCCCGGAAAACCAATAGGATTGATTCCTCTGTTTACCAGTTCTCTGGCTTCATCATCAAAACATTCCTCTACATTTTTACCAAAAATATTCGTAGCTTCCACTGCCAACGGACTGTCTACATACACTTCAAAATCCGGGTTCACCGTAACCAGTCCCTGCTCTTTGATCTGCCTTATAAAATAAAGCATTTCCTGAGTTCTGCCTACTGCAAAACACGGTACCACAACATTACCGCCCCGCTTAAATGTGTCCTGGATGATCCCTGCCAACTGGCCCACATAATCCGGCTCTTCGCTGTCATGAAGCCGGTCTCCATAAGTAGACTCCATCACTACATAATCCGCCGCTTTGGTATAAGTAGGATCTTTCAGGATCGGTTTGTTGGAATTACCAAGGTCTCCTGAAAATACCACCGTCCTTTCCTCTCCATTCTCTCTGGCAAACACCTCGATGGAGGAGGAACCAAGCAGATGGCCTACATCTGTAAAACGCACTGTCACTTCATCACAAATATGTACTCTGGCATTATACGGACATGGTACAAATAATCTTACCGCTCCCAGTGCATCTTCCATGGTATAAAGTGGTTCATACATCTCGCCGCCGGACCTCTGTGCCTTGCGGTTTCTCCACTCTGCCTCAAACTGCTGGATATGTGCACTGTCTCTCAGCATGATCTGGCTGAGATCCGAAGTAGCCTTTGTTGCATACACCGGTCCTCTGAATCCCCTGGCATACAGCATCGGCAGTAATCCGGTATGGTCAATATGTGCATGGGTGATCAGGATAAAATCCAGTTCCGACGGATTCACCGGAATCTCCTGGTTCTCAAACATATCCTGTCCCTGTTCCATTCCTATGTCGATACAAAACTTTTTATTCCCGACTTCCATGTAATGGCAGCTGCCGGTAACCTCATGATCTGCCCCAATAAATTCTAGTTTCATACTCTGCCTCCTAACGCGCAGCCCGGCTGCGACTTAGCCCCAAAAAACATTCAATAAGTATGCTTATATTATACTTTATTTCCCCCATTCAGTCAATCTATTCCCCTTAAGACGGACAACATATACTGCAGGGTGTAAGCCCCTGTGCTTTCGCCTCTGAAAGTTTGATCTTGATCTTGCTTTTTCTCAGATAACGGCAGCCGTCCCGGTGGTATTTTTTCCCTGTATTGGTAGTATAGACAACCTTGCTTTTTCCTTTTACTTTCGTTGTCTTTGTGGTTTTTTTACTTTTTACCGCAGTCCCTGTGCTGCCAGCGTGATAAGTTGTATGCCGGATCGTCTGAAAGGAAAAATGCAGGCTGTTTCCATCGGTTTTTGCCACAATACATCCCTTTTCATCTGTCCGGTACAAGTGGCCGGCATATTTTTGTGCTCTCCTGACAACATTTGCCACCGGATGTCCGTAACTGTTACCGGCTCCTACCGAAATCACCGCTGTTTTGTACTTGGATGCCAGTGCCTTTTTGACAAACAGCACGCCATTGGCTGTATCGGATCCGTGGTGGGACATCAAATATACATCCGATGCGGTCTTATACCCGGATGACAGGATCTGGCTTTCTACCCGGGCGGTAGCATCTCCCATATACAGGAAAGACCGCTTCCCATATACCGCTCTCATTACGATGCTGGCTTCGTTTGTATCGCTGCCGGCATCCGCCGAAAGCACCTTTGCCTTGCAGGAAGATGTCAATTTGATGGTTGTGCCGGCTTTCGGATGGGCCACTTTTACATTGTGGTCCGCTATAGCCTGTATCATCCTTTTATAACAAAGTGTAGTGGACTGAACCTTGGGCATAAAAATCTTTTTT
>JAXDTV010000096.1:0-9936 GCA_034089785.1 Eubacterium sp. | reverse complement strand
TACGGAAATGCCAAATTTTCCTTCAATAGAAACAATTCCCATCAGATAATTGTTTCTGGTTTCATCCAAAGAAGAAGTAAAACTGTTGGTTCCCGGAGTGACAACACGGATTACTTCTCGTTTAACTAAACCTTTTGCACTTTTTGGATCTTCCACCTGCTCACAGATGGCCACTTTGTAGCCTCGCTCAACCAGGCGGTTAATATAACTTTCAGCAGAATGAAAGGGGACACCACACATGGGTGCCCTTTCGTCTAAACCGCAGCTTTTCCCTGTCAGGGTTAATTCCAGTTCTTTGGTGACACACAGGGCATCATCAAAGAACATTTCGTAGAAATCACCCAGACGGTAGAAAAGAATACAGTCTTTATATTGATTTTTTGTTTCCATGTACTGCTGCATCATGGGAGTAAGTTTTTCGGTTTGAATTTCCACGGTCTTAATTTCCTTCACTCTCTGGTACAGGTGTCACAACTGGTTCCTTGGTAGGTTCTTTCGTCGGTTCCTTGGTAGGCTCTTTTGTAGGCTCCTTGGTAGGTTCCTTGGTTACCTCTGTAGTCGGTTCCGTCGTTGGTACAGTTGTAACATCGGCTGATGGTGTTTTGGTTGCAGCCGGTTTTTTGGTTGTTTTTGGTTTTGGTGTCTTAGTTGCCTTAGGCTTTGGTGTTTTAGTTGCCTTAGGAACCGGTGTATGAGTAGTGGAAACGGTACTCTGGGTAGGCTGTGCGGTCGGAGCTACTGTCTCAATCGGTTTCGGCTTAGTTGTTGACAGATACAAAGATTTGATGTAACCTGTCTGACCGTTGTACTCTACCTCACACCACTGTTTATCATCGGAAAGTTTGTTTAATTTCAATTTTGTACCGGATGGCACTTTGGTAAGAACGCTGGAAGTCAGGGATGCATCACTTCTCATGTTTACACTGGTTGTTGTATAAGCGTAATCACTGTTTGCAAGAGATGCGTCGATGTCATCGTTTGTGTTGTCATCTTCATGTACAACAGAATTGGCGTCCGGTGTAGCGGTGGCAGCCGGCTCTTCTGTCTCTGTCACGGCACTTTCGGTTACGCTTCCGGCATCTGCTTCCTGGTCGGTAACGGTATCCTGCTTGGAAAACATGAAATTACCGATCATAACGGCACATACCAAAACGACAATGGATACAACGCCGCTGACAGAAAACATGATTATCTCAAATAAACTATGTTCATCATTTTTCATCTTTGAAAAAAAATCTTTTATCTTATTTAACATCTTAATATACACTCCTTTATTAATATCAAAATACATTATAACCATAAAACAGATATTTGTCTACCTAAATATAACAAAAAAAGACAGAAAATCAGAACATCCGTTTGACTTTGTAACACATATATGATATATTAATAAAAACGAACTTTTGTTTGTGTATCTGCTGTCAGACCAGTCAGGATACCACAGGCAAGACAGAAGGGAGAACACATGGAAAAAGGTAAAATATCTGCGAAACAGCAGGAAATACTGGAATATATTAAAAAACAGATTTTAGATCACGGCTATCCGCCGGCTGTCAGGGAAATCTGTGCAGCGGTGAATCTGAAGTCTACTTCATCTGTCCATTCCCACTTGGCGACGCTGGAAAAGAATGGATATATCCGCCGTGACCCTACGAAACCGAGAGCCATTGAGATCGTGGATGATGAGTTTAATCTTACCCGCAGGGAACTGCGTAATATCCCGATTATCGGTGAGGTGGCTGCAGGCCAGCCAATCCTGGCAGAGCAAAATATTGCCGGATATTTTCCTGTTTCATCGGATGATCTTCCGTCCGGGGAATTGTTCGTATTGAAAGTCCGTGGTGAAAGTATGATCAATGTAGGTATTTATGACGGCGACCAGATTTTTGTACAGCAGACGCCGGTAGCCAGAAATGGCGATATTGTAGTGGCACTGGTTGAGGATTCTGCCACGGTAAAGACATATTATAAGGAAGACGGCCGATATCGTCTCCAGCCGGAAAATGATACGATGGATCCTATTTATGTAGATGAAGTTGTGATCCTTGGCAAGGTGGTAGGACTCTTCCGCCGCATGTAAATGAAGCTGTGTAAATAACAAAAGGAAGTTCTGTCTGCAAGAGGTTTTCAGTGCCTCTTAGCAAAAGGAACTTCCTTTTTTGTTTGAAATTATCTAAAAGTATAGTATTTATGACTGTGGATCAAAATTCATTTCTTTTCATTGTGACACCGTCTCTCCAGATGCGTTCCAGATCATAAAAGGCCCGGTCTTCTTTTGAAAAAACATGGATGACAACATCGCCGTAATCCATCAATATCCAGGTGGAATTTTTGTTCCCTTCGATACGGCGGGAACGAAAACCTGCTTGGGCCATTTTTTCATCTGTCAGGTCTACCATGGCACCGATCTGGTTTGTGTTGCTTCCACTGGCAAGGATCAGATAATCAGAAATGACGGAAATGTTCTGTATATCAATGATCTCTATATCTTGTCCTAATTTTTCATCTAAAGCATCATAGGCGGTTCGTACCATTAATTTTGCTGTATCATTCATGTGGGACTCTCCTTTTTATAATATAAATATGTTTCTTTGGAAACAGGGTCTATCGGCAGATTTTCATTTGTCAGGTAATGGATCGTGTTTTCTAGGATCAGAGTCAGGGATTTATCCAGGTCCTGAAAACTGGTCTGTCTTATTTTCTTCAGGGAATTAGGTTTACAGTCCATTTTGCGGCCGGGTTCTATATAATCGGCAATAAATAAAATCTTTTCCAAAGATGTCATATCCGGCTTACCTGTGGTATGGCAGGCAATGGCGGACAAAATGGAAGAATTTTTTATTCCATAACGATCTCTGGCTACAAACACACCCAGTTTACTGTGGATCAGTGCCGGATTGGAACGCTCAAAGCCAGTCAGCTGAATGTTGTTTTTCTCACATGCTTCGATCATTTCTGCATCGGTAAGATATTTGGCACAGTCGTGGAGCATACCGGCAAGCCTTGCATTTTCCGGACTGATTCCGTGGATTACAGCCAGATTTGAGGCTGTATCTGCTACGCCCAGAGTGTGCAGAAAGCGTTTGGGACGCAGACTGGACTGAAGCATAGGGATCAACTGCTTCATGTTTGTATCCTTGGAGGCGTCGATACGCCATGATGTCGTCTGATACAATCCATGAAGTCTTATATAGGAAAGAACCTGAGGTGGCAGCTGGCCGTACGGAAGAATGCCATCCTGCAGCTGCTCCCGGATATAACTGGAGGAAATACAGGATGTAGGAATATGAAAGGTAGAAAATACGGATCCATATTTCTCGTTCATTTTCCGACACAGTTCCATGAGAGAGTGACCTTCCCGGCTGCAGACAAGCAGAAGACATTTTTCTGCAATTTTTTCAGGTTCATGCCAGGAATCAAAGTCTCTCAGGGAGTCCTCGCCCATAATAAAATAAAACTGCGTATCCGGGTAACTCTCCTGCAGTAAAGAAAGAGTATCACTGGTGTAAGTGGTTCCCGGACGATGATATTCAAAATCCGAAAAGCAAAATTTTTTACAGCCGTCAATGGCGAACTGTATCATACGCTGCCGGTGTTCATTGGACACAATATCGGATTCTTCCTTATGAGGAGGATGATTACTTGGCATAAACCATACTTCATCCAGATCATATTGATCGCAGGCGGCTTCTGCCATTTGCAGGTGGACTGTATGGACCGGATTAAATGTACCGCCTAAAATACCTATTTTTTTCATATGATAGTTCATCTGCCTTATTTATTTGGTGTGTTGTTTTTGGCTGCCGGCAGTACAATCTTTTTGTCATCCGGCTTCGTATGTGATTCTTTATAAAGAACAATTTTCTTGCCGATTACCTGAACGACCTGGGAGTGAGTGCGTTCAGCCAGAACCTGGGCAATGCTGTTTGCGTCGGCAACACAGTTTTTCAAAACATGAAGTTTGATCAGCTCTCTTGCTTCCAACGCTTCCTGCACCGCTTTTGTTAATTCAGGTGTAACGGTAGCTTTGCCAATCTGCATGACCGGCTCGATCTTAACAGCCAGACTTTTTAAATAAGCTCGTTGTTTGCTTGTCATAATTCGTTCCTTTCTATCTGTTGTTTATTTATAATAATCAAATTGCCAGCCATACATTTTTACTGTATCGCCCTCTTCGATTCCCATAGCCTCCAGTTCATCCAATATACCATTGGTCTTCATGAACTTCTGGAAGAATTCAAAGCCTTTTTCGGAATCCAGATTGGTGTAACCCAGCATACGCTCAATACGCGGTCCTTCCACAACAAAGAGACCGTTTTCGTCTTTTTCCACTGTATATGGCTCGTTGGAAAAATCTGGTTCTTTTATCATATATTCTTTTTCAAAGACAACTTTATCATCCGGCAGTTCATTTAGTAATTTTTTGCAGTGATACAGTAAATCTTTTACGCCTTCACCGGTAACAGCAGAAATCGGCATAACACGGATCCCTTTTGGCTCAAAAGTTTCCTTCAGTCTTTTGAGGGCTGCTTCTCTGTCATCGCCATAAAAACAATCAATCTTGTTGGCTGCGATCACCTGTGGGCGTCTGGCGATTTCTTCGTTGTACTGCTCTAACTCACGGTTGATGGTAAGGATATCTTCTACCGGGTCTCTGCCTTCTGTGGAAGCAGCATCCACCATGTGGATCAGCACGCGGGTGCGTTCTATATGGCGTAAAAATTCATGGCCGAGTCCGACTCCTTCCGATGCGCCCTCGATCAGTCCCGGAATGTCTGCCATTACAAAACCGTCTGTTCCGGCAAGGTCTACCACTCCCAGATGTGGGTTCAATGTTGTAAAGTGATAGTTGGCAATCTCTGGTTTGGCATTGGTAACCCGGGATAACAAAGTGGATTTTCCAACATTAGGGAAACCGACTAATCCCACATCGGCAATGACTTTTAACTCAAGGATCACTTCCAGCTCAATACCCGGCTTGCCCGGCTGGGCATACTTTGGAACCTGCATGGTAGGGGTGGCATAATGCTGGTTTCCTTTTCCTCCGTTGCCTCCTTTTAAAACAACTTCTCGCTGATTTTCATAAGACATGTCGGTAATAACCTGTCCGGTAGAGGCTTCTTTTACAATCGTGCCGGCAGGTACTTTGATGATCATATCTTTTCCGTCTGCACCATGACAGCGTCTTTTGCCGCCGGGTTCGCCATTGCCGGCAAAGTATTTGCGGACATGACGGAATTCATTTAAAGTGTTGACGCCTGGGTCTACCTGGAAGATCAGGTCGCCGCCCCGGCCGCCGTCGCCTCCATCCGGGCCGCCGTTAGCTACATATTTTTCCCGTCGGAAACTTACATGGCCGTCGCCGCCGTTTCCGGATCGTATAAGAATTTTTGCGCGATCTGCAAACATAATTTCATACCTTTCTATGATATACAAAAGGGCTGCACATAAACCTGCGCAGCCCAGACTCATTTCGAATCATTAAATCCAAATTATTTGTCTTCTACTGGATATACGGAAGCCTGTTTCTTATCTCTTCCTTTTCTCTCGAAACGAAGAACACCGTCTACCAAAGCATACAATGTATCGTCTCCACCTTTACCAACATTTACACCTGGGTGGATTTTTGTTCCACGCTGTCTGTAAAGGATATTTCCAGCCAAAACAAACTGTCCATCAGCTCTTTTTGCGCCTAATCTCTTAGACTCAGAATCTCTACCATTCTTAGTAGAACCCATTCCTTTTTTATGAGCGAAAAACTGAAGGTTCAATTTCATCATGGTCTTTTCCTCCTAACGATTAATAATGCGGACATATTGTGAATGATCCAGGGCAATCTCAGAAACTCCCAGATACCAGGATTCCAAAAGGATCCTGCACGGGGGAGAAGGAATTTTATCCAGGGAAAAACAAATTCTCCCGGTATTCTCATCACTCTCTGTGGTGAATGTATCCTCCGTAAACTTCTCAATCGAGTTGATACAATTGATCGTCAATACGGAAACAGCGGCGCAGACAATGTCTTTGCCGTACTCATCACTTCCTGCGTGTCCCTTTACCTCGAAACCAATAATGTCACTGTTCTGCTTTTTTACTTCAATCCTGATCATATAAGTACTACTTAAGCATTGATCTTTTCAATCTTTACCTGAGTAAATGGCTGTCTATGACCATTCTTTTTGTGGTATCCGGTTTTTCTTTTATATCTGTAAACAATAACTTTCTTGGCTTTGCCTTCTGCTACTACAGTAGCTTTTACAGATGCACCTTCTACAGTTGGAGTTCCAACTTTCACATCTTTGTCGCCAACTAAAAGTACCTGGTCAAAAGTAACCTCGGAACCAGCCTCTGCGCCAAGTTTCTCAACTTTGATCACATCGCCTTCCTGAACTTTGTACTGTTTACCACCGGTTGCTATAATTGCGTACATATAGCACCTCCTATAAATTTACTCGCCAACTATGGTGCCTGCCTCAAGGGCAGAACTATAACCTCGTTGTGCGGCATACGAGCATATTCTATCATCTTGAATTTGGTTTTGTCAAGTGTTTTATTGCGTCTGAATAAAAGTTTTTAACCGGATATCCGGATCGTTTGTTTTTGAGTAGAATTTTTCCCGGATCCGTTCAACGATGACAGGGATATAATCCTTGCTGGCGTTGGTCAGAAGGATATCGTATCGTCCCGGTTCAGATATTGTAAAAATATCTACATTCCGGATGGAAGTTTTGATAGCATCCTGCAAATGGGCAAGGCAGGATGGATCCGGAACAGAGTCTTTTTCTTTTCCCTCTACGATCAGCGTCAGTAAAACCATTTGAAACTGGTCTGGATACTGTCCCTCGATCTGCTTGATAAACCGGTAGAGTTCCTGAAAAATGGCAGCATCCACACAGATAGCACCGGGCTGATTTTTTCCGTTTTTCAAAAATTCGGCGGAAAGTTCGGCTGTGGTACATTGAAAAAACTGTTGTAGTCTGTCTGACCAGTCTGTTACATGTTCTTCATCTTCTGTGTTTGAAATAAGATATGGTTCCTTCTCCATAGTGATCCCCCTTCCATATTTATTCCTGCGTTATACATTCCTGCAGAGACGCAT
Source organism: Eubacterium sp. (assembly GCA_034089785.1). Taxonomy (GTDB): domain Bacteria; phylum Bacillota; class Clostridia; order Lachnospirales; family Lachnospiraceae; genus Eubacterium_F. The sequence continues at coordinate 2,837 of JAXDTV010000096.1, read as the reverse complement.
GTGTCTTTCTTCTTGTCAGTTCAACAAGCCCCAGTTTTGTAATATCAATAAAAGTACACTGCGTTGGATCCTGCTCCAGTTCTTTTTTTAAATTGCAGATAAGAGATTTTATATGCTCTTCCTCTTCCATATCAATAAAGTCGATCAGGATCATGCCGGACAGGTTTCTAAGGCGTATCTGCCTGGCGGCTTCTCTGGCAGCTTCCAGATTTACCTTATAAAAAGTTGTTTCCTTGTTTCGCTTTCCCTGAATCCCTTTCCCTGTGTTTACATCAATCACCGTCAGGGCCTCTGTTGGCTCGATGATCAGTGTTCCTCCGCTTTTTAACCATACTTTTTTTGACAGTGCTTTTTCGATGGTGCTGCTCAATGAATAAAGGTGGTCTAAAGAATAGGAAGCATCTTCATAGAAGGTCACATCTGCTCCCTCTTCTTCTGACAAAACTTCATACACACCGGGATCATCCGTAAGGACAGGTGCCAGTTTCCCGGCTGGAATATTGTGTATATAACTAAGATAAAAAGGAACTGTTTCCCATAGCAGAGCAGGTGCTTTTGTATAGGATGCCTTTTCATAAATCTGTTGTAAATATTCTACGGACTGTAAAATTTCTTCTTTTACTGTATCCACCGGTATGTTGGCAGCGTTCGTACGAAAAACCAGGTGCATGGAATCGGGCAGACAGGTATCGGCAACCTGGCTTAAAGTATTCCGAATGGATTCATCGGTTATTTTTTTTGATATTCCTACGCCGTTTCGCCCGCCAGTTACGACACTACAGCGGCCAACCAGCTCCGGATGACAGGTCAATACAGCCTGTTTTGTTTTTACAGCAGCTTTTTTTATCTGTACCAGTTTTTCCTGGCCGCACCGGATGGTTTTCAACTCTTCTTTTGTTAAAGGTAGATATCCGGTTTCATCCTTGGAAATCTTTACAAAGGCAGCCTGGATATTGGGAATTATATTTTCCACCCGCCCGATGAAGATATCGCCTACCGACCCGGTGTGTCTTTTATTTTGATCCGAAAAAATCACATCATACAATCTGCCTTTTTCCAGATAGCAGCAGCATAGCCGGTCTTTTATAGTAGTAATAAGGATCTGGTCTTTTTTCTCCATACTATTGCTCTTCCTCCATGGCAATGGCCCAGCGCATTTTGGTGGAACGGGCTCTCCCGTTCTCACGGCATTCTTTGGCACTTGGGCGGATCACATCTTTGGACACTTCCTTATAATATATACCTCGTCCGGCACGGAAAGCCTTTTTTACCATGCGGTCCTCACCGGAGTGGAAGGTCAGGATAGCGGCTTTGCCGCCCGGTTTCAAAACAGCAGGGAGTTTCTGCAAAAATGCATCTAATACTTCAAACTCACTGTTTACATCAATGCGGACAGCCTGAAAAACACGCTGGCAGGTCTTTTTTTGTATCTTTTTTTTCTCATCTTCTGACTTTCCCTTTAAAAGGGGAGAAATGGTCTCTTCGATGATATTTTTTAATCTGGTAGTGGTATCAATGGTTTTGCCAAAATGGGACTGTTTATAAATGGCTTCGGCCAGAACGGCCGCATAGGGCTCATCAGCGTTTTCCATCAACATGCCGCAGCTCTCATCTTCGGACAATTCGCTCAGCCGTTTGGACGCCGGTGTGCCGGTCTGTGGGTTCAAACGCAGATCCAACGGACCATCCTGCTTGTAGGAAAAACCACGATCCGGGTTATCAATCTGCATAGAAGACACCCCCAGGTCTGCTAACACAAAATCAAATTTGCCAAATTCCTCGGCTACTTTATCAATATTGGCAAAATTAGTACGGTGGCAGATAAAAACATCTTCGCCATATCCGGCTTTTCTAAGCCTCTCTTCTGTTTTGACAGACTCGATGGGATCAATATCCAGTCCGATGACACGGCCCTCTCCCTGCAGAGCTTCTAACATATGCCGTGTATGTCCGCCGTAACCCAGAGTGGCATCCAGTCCCTGCATCCCGGGTTTGATGGAAAGAAAGTCAAGGATTTCCTGAACCATGATAGAACGGTGCATGCCGGCGGGAGTACTGCCTTTGGCTATGACCTTTTCAATCGTATCTTTGTATTTTTCCGGGTTATGTTCTTTATATTTTTCTTCATAGCGTCTTGGGTGAGTCCCTTTGTAACGCACTCTCCGCTTATGTGGTTTTTCGTCCATATGATGGTACTCCTTTCAAAAAGGTAACAGCCTGAAACGAGACTGTTAAAATTATGTACATTATATCATTTTGCCGGGAATCTGGCAAATATGAAAGTTTATATGGATTTTTAAAATATAAAGTGTTATATTATATTCAATCGGTTAATAACGGAATTATATTGATTATTTTTGGAGGGAATTATGCTTGGATTAAAGACTGTAGCCGGCGAGGGACTTCATATCATTATTGTTGGCTGCGGAAAAGTTGGTTCTGCCCTGACAGAGCAGTTAAGCAAAGAGGGACACGATATTACCGTTGTGGACCAGGATGTATCTAAGGTAGCAGAGCTGACAAATCTTTATGATGTTATGGGAATCACCGGAAACGGTGCCAGTTATAATGTACAAATGGAGGCAGGCATTGAGGATTGCGATCTGATCATAGCAGTAACGGATTCAGATGAATTGAATCTTCTTTGCTGTACCGTAGCAAAAAGGGCCGGTGACTGCGCGGCCATTGCCAGAGTGCGCACGCCGGACTATGGAAAGGATATCACCTATCTCCGTGAAAAACTGGGTCTGACGATGATCATTAATCCGGATCTAGAGGCAGCCAGAGAGACAGCAAGGATCTTGTTTTTGCCTACAGCACTGGAAGTCAATTCCTTT
>JAXDTV010000071.1:0-2612 GCA_034089785.1 Eubacterium sp. | reverse complement strand
CTGCCACCGTTGTCTCTGGGTGTACAGTTTATTCATATTTTCAATGGGATCTACAAAAAAGATAGCGTCCTCACATACACCCACTTTAATATTCAGCAGATATTTCATCTGGAATGTGATCTGGGTATCTTCGCAGATGGTGTCAGTGTTATATAGCTGGGATTTAAGCACAGCCGATTTGCGGAAAGCGGAAAAAGCACCGGAAAGAGTATAGACTGCATTTAACTCCGAGGCATAGTTTCTTCCTGCCAAAAATGCCTGAGCATACTCTACAAACTCCAGTTTGCGCAAAAGTCTTGGAAATAACAGCGGATATTTTTGTACCAGTCTCGGTTCCGTCAGGATCACACCGGTCATACACTCGATGGACTGGTCATTTTCAAAACGGTATACCATATTTTTCAATGCCGATTTTTCCAATACACCGTCGCTGTCAATATGGACAATGTATTTTCCCTCGCTATTAAACAACGCCAGATTCAATGCCTTTGACTTTCCCTGCTTGGCATTCAGCCACTGCATGCGAAGGCCCGGATACTTCCTCTGGCACTGGCAGAACACCTGAAAACTATCATCCTGCCCCTGATTATTAACCAAAAAGATACGGATACGGTCACTTGGATAATCACTTTCATCAATAGATCGAAGACATGGCTCCAGCGTATCCATAGAATTATAGATAGGTATGATCAATGAAATCTCCGGGTCGATTCCCGGCTTTTCCATCGGTTTCTTTTGAATATGTTTTTTTATGAGAACCAGCACACTGCCTAGGGATGGTATGATCTCCATGATCACCGGGATAATGATCCATGCCGCCCAGAACAGAAAGGAATTACAAAAATCACTTATCCATTCCATAGGAAAAACCACCCACTTTCTGTCTTATGATCTGTGTTTTGGTAAACACGAAGAAATAAAGCAGAATCGATAGTCCATAGAACAAAATCCTGCCTATAAAAGTGTGCGCCACATAATAAGCGGACATACCAAAATAATGTATGATGACACAGATCGCAATGATCCGGAGTGCGTTGGCCAGTATGATATATGCCGTTCCAAGCACCGACAGGATCCCTCTCTCATATTTGGTATAAGCACGGAAAAACAATAAAAGAGACAAATATGCCATGATCTCCAAAATACCGGAACACTCAAAATCAATCTGAAGTGTAATGGCTCCTGCATCTGAATTTACAAAAATAACTCCGTATTTAAAATACGAAGTGAACATACCCGTTATTTTCCCGAAGCAACCAGCAATCGCAGCCACGGTCTGAGCCAGTGGCTGCGTACAATAAGGTCGTATAAAAAGGATCATAAATACAAAGATTCCACAACTTCCCCAGACAAATTCCCATGCCGGAAGCTGACTTTTATGAATTACCCGCAATATATAAATCCAGACTACAAATGCGATCAAACCAAGAATTGGTGTCATGCGTTTTTCACCCGTGTCTTTCTTTTTCTATAAAATAATACGGCAAGAACTGTCATGGCGCAAAGGGAAATTCCCATGGCCGCTCCTGTAGATGTACCGGCGGTTGTCACCCACTCTGTGCCGATATTGATATACTGAGCCTGCACTACTTTCATGTCTTTTGTATCCATTTGGAAGTGTTTTGCCAGTTTTTTCATATCGATCTCATATTCCATTTCATCTGAGATCGGCTTTCCTTCTGCATCCTGACGGACGGTAAGATACATTCTTCCGTAGATTGGTACATCTTTGTCATGAATATTTTTAGCAGAGGAACCGGAACTTAAATCCCACAGATAATACTCATGCTCTCCTGCATCCAGGTTCTCAACCTGACAGTCTTTTTCAATATTACCCTTAGCATCTACTCTTACCAGACGGAAACTAATGGATGTTTTATCCTTCTCGTTGATGCGGATCGTAAACGGCTGAAACTCTCTCTCATTCGTGTGCAGTGTAGATAACACATGTCCGTACAATGTAGTATTGTCCAGATACAGAGCTGCCTCGGCATCATTTCCCACGCCGCCGCTGGTAGAATACTGGATCAACTGATGTGGATAATAATCCCAGTCTGTATAATTTCCATCATACTTGATTCCCTGGAATTTTTTGTCTTCTTTATCTTCTTTGAGATTGGCAATGTCTTTTACAAGCATCTCCTCACTCATATAGTAACCAAAGGAAACTGTCTCTTTGTACTGACGGATGGCACTGCTTGGGATCGCAATCTCATACTGCTTGTTGGAGTAAGAAACCTTTGCCCCATCAATGCCGTCAATCTTGTCTTTATAAAGTTTAAAAACCGTATGTCTTCCCAAATCTGTATAGATGGTAAACTTACCATTGCTCTTTTCTCCTGCTGTAGTAGCAGAACCGGTTTCTTTCTCTTTCAGATAAATATAGAAATAATCACCGTCCCAGACACAGGCTGTCTCTTTCAGCCACTTGTCACCCACAGAAGTGCGGCTGACAGCGTCCCAGTCTCCAAAGGAACCATCGATGGTAATGCCGTGATAAGCCGCTGTGGTAGGGGTCGGTGTAGCTGCTGTAGTAGGTGTCGGTGTAGCTGCCGCTTGTATCTTCTTGATATCCTTGCTCTTTACCGATGAGCCACAATAAGTAATGACAT
>JAXDTV010000047.1:0-16868 GCA_034089785.1 Eubacterium sp. | reverse complement strand
TCTTTCTTTTACATATTCAATGGTTGCATTCAATGCACCTTCTGCCAGACCAAGTGCCTGAGCAGCAATACCAATACGGCCGCCATCCAGCGTATGCATGGCAATGTTGAATCCTTTACCTTTCTGTCCAAGAAGGTTTTCTTTTGGAATACGGCAGTCTTCAAAAATAAGCTCGTATGTGGATGATCCACGGATACCCATCTTCTTCTCTTTTGTACCGAAGGTAAATCCTGGTGTGTCTTTCTCTACGATAAATGCAGAAATCTCTTTCATCTTTCTGCCTCGTTTCTCAACTACACCGGTAACAGCGATAACAATGTATACATCTGCCTGTTTACCATTGGTGATGAAGCACTTAGAGCCGTTCAATACCCATTCGTCACCATCCAGAACAGCTTTTGTCTGCTGTCCCTGGGCATCAGTACCAGCACCTGGCTCTGTCAGACCGAATGCACCAAGTTTTGTACCATTTGCAAGTGGAACCAGATATTTCTGTTTCTGCTCTTCTGTACCGTAAGTCATAATCGGATCAGCGCAAAGAGAAGAATGAGCGGAAACGATAACACCTGTTGTACCGCAGACTTTTGACAACTCCTCTACGCACATTACATACATCAATGGGTCACATCCCTGTCCGCCATACTGCTTTGGAACAGCGATTCCCATGAAGCCGAGTTTTTTCATTTTTTCAACTGTTTCAGCAGGAAATGCTTCTGTTTCATCCACTTCCTGAGCAAGTGGCTTAACCTCGTTCTCGGCAAATTCCTGGAACAGACGCTGAGCCATTTCATGCTGCTTGTCAAATTTAAAATCCATGTTTTATTGAACTCCTTTCATAAATTGGTATCTTATTTGCTATAATCATAGAAACCAATACCGGTCTTTCTACCAAGTTTTCCGGCACGAACCATTTTTCTAAGCAATGGGTGAGGACGATACTTAGGATCACCTGTCTCATGCTGAAGAACTTCCATAATAGCAAGGCAGATATCCAGTCCTACCAGATCTCCCAATGCCAAAGGTCCCATTGGGTGGTTTGCACCAAGTTTCATAGCAGTGTCAATTCCCTCTACGGAAGCAACACCATCCGCCAGAATACCAACTGCCTCATTGATCATTGGGATCAAAATTCTGTTTACAACAAATCCAGCTGCTTCTTTTACTTCTACTGGCTCTTTGCCAATTTCTTTTGCGATAGCAACTACTTTTTCATTTACTTCATCAGTTGTATTTTCACCACGGATTACTTCTACCAGTTTCATAACTGGAGCCGGGTTAAAGAAATGCATACCGATTACCGGATGATCAATGCCTGCACCAATCTCTGTGATAGAAAGAGAAGACGTATTTGTAGCAAAGATACAATCTTTCTTTGTAACAATATCCTGTAATTCTTTAAATGTCTGTTTTTTAACATCCATTACTTCCAATGCAGCTTCTACGATCAGGTCACAATCTGTGCAGATATCTTTTACACCTGTTGTGATCTTAGCAAGGATCGCATCTGCATCTGCCTGCTCCATTTTGCCTCTAGCGATTCTTTTCTCAAATCCTTTAGCAATCTTGTTTTTTCCATTTGCTGCGAATTCTTCGTTAATATCGCACAAATATACTTCATAACCTTCTGTCTGTGCAAATGCCTGCGCAATTCCGGAACCCATTGTTCCAGCACCAATAATTCCAACCTTCATTGAATATTACCTCCATATATTTTTTATCCCCATAGGGAATATCTAACTTAACAGTTTTTGAATGGAACAACCTTCAGTTTCTTTTCTTTATCTTTCTCAAGGAAGTTACCCATTCCGGCTTTCTGGTCTTCTGTCTCGAAACATCCGCCAAAAAGTTTCTCTTCTACTACAATAGCCTGATCCATATCTACCTGAAGTCCATCGTTAATGGCTTTTTTGCAGCTGCGTACTGCAATCGGAGCCTGTGCAGCGATTCTTGCAGCCATTTTCTTTGCTGCAGGTAAAAGTTCTTCCTGTGGATATACTGCGTTCACAAGACCGATACGGTATGCTTCATCTGCTTTAATATTAAATGCTGTATAGATCATCTGTTTTGCCATGCCTGGACTTACAAGACGGGCAAGTCTCTGTGTGCCGCCAAATCCAGGGGTAATGCCAAGACCTACTTCCGGCTGTCCGAAAACAGCATTTTCAGAACAGATACGGATGTCACAACTCATGCTAATCTCGCATCCGCCACCGAGAGCAAAGCCATTAACTGCGGCAATAACAGGGATCGGAAATGTTTCTAATTTACGGAAGATATCATTTCCTTTTTTACCAAAAGCTTCTCCTTCTGCCTTTGTCAATGTACTCATCTCACCGATGTCTGCTCCGGCAACAAAAGATTTTTCACCGGCACCAGTTAAAACAAGGCAGCGAACTGCATCCAGATCAACCTGATCCAATGTAGCATCCAGTTCTTCCAATACCGCACTATTCAATGCGTTCAATGCCTTTGGACGGTTAATGGTAATAATTCCTACCATTCCCTCTACTTCATAATTAATAAATTCCATTGAATTTACCTCCAAGTGTTATAAACACCTACAGCGGAGTAACAACTTACTCCGCCCCAGATGCTTTGTATGATGATTAGTCTCTTTCAACGATTGTGGAACATCCCATTCCACCACCGATACACAGTGTTGCAAGACCTTTCTTAGCGTCTCTCTTCTGCATCTCATGAAGAAGTGTTACTAAGATACGGCATCCGCTGGCTCCTACCGGATGTCCCAGTGCAATGGCACCACCGTTTACATTCAGTTTTTCAGGATTGAATCCAAGATCACGGGCAACAGCAACAGACTGTGCTGCAAATGCCTCATTTGCCTCGATCAGATCAAAGTCATCAATTGACATGCCTGTCTTTGCAAGAACTTTCTTTGTAGATGCAACCGGTCCAACACCCATGATAGTTGGGTCTACACCGCCAAGAGCACCTGCTACGAATGTAGCCATAGGTGTAACACCAAGCTCTTTTGCTTTTTCTTCGCTCATAACAACGATAGCTGCTGCACCATCATTGATTCCAGATGCATTACCGGCTGTTACAACACCGCCTTCTTTGCCTGAACAACATCTCAAAGCGGAAAGGCTTTCTGCTGTTGTACCTGCACGAGGTCCTTCATCTGTATCAAATACGATTGTTTTCTTTTTCTGCTTAATTTCAACAGGAACAATCTCATCTTTAAATTTACCAGCTGCCTGAGCTGCTTCACACTTCTGCTGGCTGTTTGCTGAAAACTCATCCAGTTCTTCACGGGAAATTCCGTACTTTTCTGCTACATTTTCAGCTGTGATCATCATGTGATACTGATTAAAAGCATCCCATAATGCATCATTTACCATAGTATCAACCAATTTGCCATTGTTCATTCTGTAACCAAAACGAGCATTCATAGCAGCGTATGGTGCCATAGACATGTTCTCCATACCACCGGCTACAACAATATCCGCATCTCCTGCCTGGATCATCTGAGCAGCCATGTTTACACAGTTCAGACCAGAACCACATACAACATTGACTGTTACTGCTGTTGTCTCGATTGGAAGTCCTGCTCCAATCGAAGCCTGGCGAGCCACATTCTGTCCCAATCCAGCCTGGATAACGCATCCCATGTATACATGGTCTACAGCATCCTTTGGAACACCTGCTCTTTTCAGTGCCTCTTCAATAACGATAGAACCCAGTTTAGGTGCTGGTGTTGTGCTGAGTGCACCACCCATTTTACCAATCGCTGTACGACATGCGCCTGCCAAAACTATTTTTTTAGACATGAATATATCCTCCTTTTATTCAATATGAATTTGTTGTTTCTATCAAAACCTGCTGATTGCAGTTAATGATCAAGTTTTGTATGAAATGCTTCTTCAACCACCGGTGGTACCAATTTGGATACATCTCCCCGGAAGTAAGCAAACTCTCTGGCAACAGTAGAACTGAGAAAAGCATACTCCAGACTGGTGGTGAAAAACATAGTATCAATGTCCGGATCCACACTGTGATTGGTCTGGGCAATCTGCATCTCAATCTCAAAATCGGTAACAGCCCTCAGACCCCGGATGATCAATTTTGCATTGTTTGATCTGGCAAAATCAATGGTAAGTCCCTCGAAACTTTTTACCGTAACATTAGGAAACTTCTTTGTGGTCTCTTCTAACAATGCCACTCTTTCTTCCATACTAAATAATGGTTTCTTTGCCTTGTTTACCAAAACACCGATAATCAATTCGTCCACCACACGGGATGCTCTTTCTATAATATCGAGATGTCCGTATGTAACAGGATCAAAACTGCCCGGATAAATCGCTTTCAACATAATCGTCTACCTGTCTTTGCTTATATTTTCATTTCACAACACCCTTATCATAACAAACCAGACAGATATTGTCAACATTTTAACAAACTTTTTTCCGTCATTGCTTTTTCCTTCAGATTTTTGCTTTTTCCGTGGTCTTGACCTTATGATTTTCTAATGTTATTATGTTTATATTGCTTTAACAATTCTTTTATAAGGAAATAAATTTACAGGAGGTTATTATGGACTTTAAGGAATTATATGAAAAAAAGCTTACAACCGCTGAAAAAGCAGCAGAAGTTGTAAAATCCGGAGACTGGATCGACTATGGCTGGTGTGCCAATACACCGGTTGCCTTCGATGCTGCTTTAGCAAAACGTGCTGTGGAACTTCATGACCTGAAATTGCGCGGCGGTATTCTTATGTGGGTACCTGAAATATTCAAGATTGAAGATCCTGCATCTCACATTACATGGAATTCATGGCATATGGGCGGCATTGAAAGAAAAGCCGTTGCCAGTGGTTTTTCATTCTATTCACCAATCCGCTATTCCGAGTTGCCAAGATATTACCGCGACTCCGAAAACCAGGCCGATGTTCTGGTTATGCAGGTTGCACCGATGGACAAACATGGTTTCTTTAACTTTGGCCCAAGTGCATCCCATCTTGCTGCTGTTGCGGAAGGTGCTAAATGCATCATCGTAGAAGTAAACGAAAATATGCCTCGCTGCCTGGGTGGTTTTTCAGAGGGAATCCATGTATCAAAAGTAGATATGATCATTGAAGGAACCAATCCTGCTATTGCAGAACTTGGTGGCGGCGGTGAAGCAACAGAAGTTGACAAAACAGTTGCACGCCTTATCGTTGATCAGATTCCAAACGGTGCCTGCCTTCAGTTGGGTATCGGTGGTATGCCAAATGCCGTAGGATCTCTTATCGCAGAGTCTGATCTGAAAGACCTGGGTGTTCACACCGAAATGTATGTAGATGCTTTCGTAGATATGGCAAAGGCTGGTAAGATCACCGGAATGAAGAAAAATATAAACAAAGGCCGTCAGACATTTGCTTTTGGTGCCGGAACAAAGAAAATGTACGATTACCTGGATAACAACCCGGAGTGCATGAGTGTTCCTGTTGATTACGCCAACGATATTAATGTCATTTCTGCTCACGATAATTTTATTTCTATTAATAACGCTGTAGATATTGATTTATATGGACAGGTTAATGCTGAATCAGCTGGCATTAAAAATATCAGTGGTGCCGGTGGCCAGTTAGATTTTGTTCTGGGTGCCTATAAATCCAAAGGTGGAAAGAGTATCATTTGTCTCTCTTCTACATTCAAAACAAAATCCGGTGAACTGCAGTCCCGCATCCGCCCGACGCTGGCAAATGGATCCATCGTAACGGATACAAGAGCCAATACACATTATGTTGTAACCGAGTATGGTATGGTTAACTTAAAAGGACTTTCAACCTGGCAGAGAGCAGAAGCACTGATCGGTATTGCTCATCCTGATTTCAGAGATGACCTTATCAAAGAAGCAGAGTCAATGCATATCTGGAGACGCTCCAACAAATAGTTAATTTTACCGAAACTTATAATAAGAACATCGAAAAAGAAGTTCGCCTTTCAAAGACGAACTTCTTTTTCTATATATAAGTCTGTATAAATTACAATTTAAACTTAGCTGCCAGTTCTTCCAGCCGGTCAATGGCTTTCACACAGGCATCTACCAGCGATGCATTCTCTGCTGTATGATCTACTACATTGCTGGTCTTTTCAGCAATATCCGTTACACCCACGGTAGACTCATCAATGGTAGAATTAATTCCCTCAATGGCTTCTGCAATAGATCGGATTGCTGTATTCAGCTGGTTCACTGCATTTTCCACATTGGACATGCTGACTTTCACATCATCTGCGTCTGCACTGTACTGCTCACTGACAGATTTAAACTGCGCATAGTCACTCAGCACAACTTTCTCCAAAAATTGTGTCGTTTCATCCATGTTATGTACCATTTCTGCAACAGAAGCATTTACCTCTGAAACGATGTTATTAATATCATTTACAGAATCCGATGTCTCATTGGCAAGTTTTCCGATTTCACTGGCTACCACAGAAAATCCTTTACCTGCTTCTCCGGCTCTCGCCGCCTCAATAGATGCATTTAAAGCAAGAAGACTTGTCTGGGATGAGATCTGCATGATAGATTCTGTCATGGCATTGATCCGTTTTACGCTCTCAGCCGCCTCCATGGCTTTCGCCGTCTGGTCTTTGATATTTCCGTACATTTCTGTCGTTCTTTTAGCGGCAACTTCTGTAGATTCCTTCAGAGAATCAGCACGTTCTGTAATCTCTCTGGACAAAGTAACACCGCTTTTTGACAATCCCAGAATATCTTCTGCTCCTTTTTGCATGCCCTCAATATTGTCATTGATTGCCGTCGTTGTTGCAGAAGTTTCCTCCATGCCGGCTGCCAGTTCTTCTGTCGTAGCAGAATTATCCATACATTTCTCACGGATTGTACTGCTGACATCATTTACTTTTCCTACATCTTCGTAAATTGTTTTACTGCAGGACTTAATATCTATCACCATTTCACGAAGCTGTTCTCTCATCTGTAAAACAGCTTTTCCGATCATTCCCACTTCGTCCTTGCGTTTGGAGGATTTCCTTGCTGCCGTATCATCTGAAAAGTCCAATCTGGCAGTCTCATCAATCACACCGATCAGCTGCGTGATCGGTTTCACCAGATAATGAGACAAAACCCATCCAAGAATACTGCAGATCACAACGATCAGCAAACCACCAATACCGGCAATCCAGGACATCGTAGTAATGCTGCTGAGAACCTCACTCTCCACAGCAGTTACGATCAGTATGGAATCATTGGACAATACGGCATAGGCTCCAAACTGTTTAGCACCTTCAAACTCATATTCCACTACCGCTGTGTCCGGTTTATTACCACGGTTGATCTGATCCACAACCATATCCACGATCTTGTTGTTCTCAACTTTCATTCCAACATTATCCTGATTTGGACAATACTGCATGGTTTTAGAGGTATCAACTACATAAGCAAAGGAATTTTCAGCACCCTGTACTTTTGCATTTCCAAGTACATTGTTGTATCCATCAAAAGAAATAACACCTTTTAAATCCACCAGTTTTGCATTTAACTGTGATTTATATGCAGATGCAAGACTTAACATTTCGTTCTTGGAACTCTCAGTAATCGCATCAACAGATCTAGGCATAACGATCAGCATACTGACTACACTGGACACAATGACAGCCGCCGCCAGTGCCAAAGTAATCTTGAATCCCATTCGGTTGACTACGCCAACTTTGCTTTTCTTTTTACCATTTTTAACCTTTTTCGTCTTCGGCTTAACCTTGGTTTCTTTTTTGCGGGCGTCTTTCTTCGCCGCCTTCATCTGCTTTTTCTCAAGTTTTGCTTTCTTTTTGTCATTTACTGCATTCTTGCTGGTCTCACTCATATTGACACCTCCCAATACTAGTTTAACTGCTGTTTCATAACTTCAACCGCTTTTGTCAGTGCTTCCGGAATTGCCTCTGGCTTTTTGCCTCCGGCCTGAGCCATATTCGGACGGCCGCCACCGCCACCGCCAACAACGGATGCTACTTCACGGATCAGATTACCTGCATGGGCTCCTTTCTTTACCGCCCCATCGGTAGCCATTGCTAAAAGCATCACTTTTCCGTTCTGCTCACTGGCAAATAAGATCAGTGCCTCACCCAGTTTGTTCTTTGTCTCATCTCCCAGATCCCGCAGGCCGTTCATATCAACACCCTCTAACTGTTTTGCAAGGATCTTGACACCATTTACATCCTCTGCAGCATCAGTTACATTACCGGCGGCATCTTTTGCGATTTTTGCTTTTAATTTATCATTTTCTTTCGTCAGGGATTTTACTTCCTGTAAAAGACTTGATACTTTACTCTCTACATCCATCGGACTGCATTTAAGGACGGATGCTGCACGGGTAAGAGCTTCTTCCATTGTTTTATAGTGCTCTAATAATCCCGCATTGGTAAGTGCCTCAATACGACGGGTTCCTGCCGCTGAACCACTTTCAGATATGATTTTGAATGAAGTGATCTCCTTTGTATTGGCAACATGGGTTCCACCACAAAGTTCCAGACTGAAGTCACCCATCTTTACTACCCGGACAACTTCGCCATACTTCTCACCAAACAGCGCCATAGCTCCTGTCTTCTTGGCCTCATCGACTGTCATTTCCTCTGTTACGACCGGAAGTGCTGCCCGGATCTGCTCATTGACAATGTCTTCTACCTTTTTGATCTCCTCATCTGTCATAGGTGAAAAATGAGTAAAATCAAAACGGAGACGATGTGGATCCACATAAGAACCTTTCTGGGATACATGGTCTCCCAGTACCATCTGCAGTGCCTTCTGCATCAGATGAGTGGCACTGTGGTTGCAGGCTGTCAGTTCTCTTCTGACGCCATCCACTTTCAACTCAACAGACTGGCCGGACTGAATCTGTCCTTTTTCCATTTTACCTTTATGGCCAATCTTGGTACCCTGAAGTTTAATAACATCTTCTACTACAAAACGAGCACCGTCTTCTGTGACAATAACTCCCCGGTCTGCTTCCTGACCACCCATGGTAGCATAAAACGGTGTTTCCTCTACCAGGATCGTTCCGGTCTGACCTTCTTTTAATGTATCTACAATGGCATCATCCGTTGTAAGGACTGTTACCTTAGATGTATGCTCCAATCTGTCATATCCTACAAATTTGCTTTCGATGGCTGCGTCAATCGTCTGGTAGACATTGGCATCCACGCCCATATAGGTGGTAGTCTTTCTGGCATTACGGGCCGTACTGCGCTGGTGTTCCATCGCTTCTTCAAAGCCTTTTTTATCTGCTTCATAACCCTTTTCTTCCAGGATCTCCAATGTAAGATCCAGAGGGAAACCATATGTATCATACAGTTTGAAAGCTTCTTCACCGGACAGTTCTTTTGTCCCTTTCTTCTCCATGTCAGCCATCAGATTATTCAAAATAACCAGGCCCTGATCAATGGTCTTATTAAAATTCTGCTCTTCTACAGAAATCAGTTTTAAGATTACATCCTGACGCTCTGCCAGTTCCGGATATCCCATATGAGACTCTGAAATCACGGTTTTACTCAGTTCTGCAAGGAACTCTCCCTTGATTCCCAAAAGTCTTCCGTGACGGGCCGCGCGGCGGAGAAGTCGTCTCAGCACATAACCACGGCCTTCATTGGATGGTGTAATATTGTCAGACACCATAAAGGTAACAGAACGGATATGGTCTGTGATCACGCGGATGGACACATCCTTTTTCTCATCCTGTCCATACTCTACACCGGCAAACTCACATACTTTATCCCGGATCGCCTTAATGGTATCTACATCAAAAATAGAATCCACATCCTGCATTACCGTAGCCAGACGCTCCAGTCCCATTCCGGTATCAATATTTTTCTGCTTTAATTCTGTATAGTGGCCTTCGCCGTCATTTTCAAACTGGGTAAATACATTGTTCCAGATCTCGATATAGCGGTCGCACTCGCATCCAACGGTGCATCCAGGCTTTCCGCATCCATATTTCTCTCCACGGTCAAAATAAATCTCAGAACACGGACCACATGGACCGGCTCCATGCTCCCAGAAGTTGTCCTCCTTGCCGAAACGGAAAATACGGTCTTTGGCAACACCGATCTCTTTGTTCCAGATATCAAACGCCTCATCATCTTCCAGATAAACAGATGGATACAAACGATCTTCCGGAATTTCCAAAACCTTTGTCAAAAATTCCCAGGACCAGTGAATGGCCTCTGTCTTGAAATAATCTCCAAAAGAAAAATTGCCCAGCATTTCAAAGAAAGTACCATGGCGTGCAGTTTTTCCTACATTTTCAATATCACCTGTACGGATACATTTCTGACAGGTAGTAACACGGGTTCTCGGAGGGATCTCCTGACCTGTAAAATACGGCTTCAAAGGAGCCATACCTGCATTTATAAGTAAAAGACTGTTATCATTCTGAGGGACAAGAGAAAAACTAGGCATTGCCAGATGTCCCTTGCTCTCAAAAAAGTCCAGATACATTTTTCTTAATTCATTTAAACCATATGATTTCATCATACTGCCTCCTACGATCTGATTTATTCTATAAAATCACACAAATATTTTAGCACATCCGCTTATAAAAAGCCACTAATTTTTCATGTGTTTCAGGCTAAATTTTCAATCTGTTTTTTTACATATTCAGCCAGTTCTGAAGCCTTCAATCCATCCTTTTTCACATCTGATGGGAGAAAACATTTTCCGGCCTTAAAGACCACCTTTTCCTCCGGGATCATCCACCGTCCGATATTATGCATTTTATCAATACCAAGATATACCGGCACAATATTTACATCCATAGAGGTAATACCGATAAATCCGCCTTTTTTGAAAGGTTTCATATGGGTATCATAATAACTGCACTCTCCCTCTGGAAACAGTACCACATTCCGGCTTACAATCGCCTTTTTCATCTGTATAACACTGTTTTTCAGAGCAGATAACTCCGTAGCGTAACGATCCAGGGAAATACACTGGATGGAATCCAGATAACGGTGCAGCAGCGGATAATGCCAAAGTTCCTTGGCCGCCACAAAACTTACCGGTGTCTCCATTGCCGCCATCATAAATACTACATCAAAAAAACATCTGTGATTGCTTACGATCAGAAATCGTTCTTCTTCCGGTATATTCTCTTTTCCTTCTATATCCAGAAAAATATGAGCCGATTTTACGATCTTTCTGCATATCTTTCTGCATATTTCGTAGTTATGTGTTAAATCCTCTGTAAGACGAAAATAATTCGCTGTCATCTCATACGCCAGACGAAGGAAAAGACGAATCATTTTCAACCAGCTTCGAATCTTCTTCATATGTCACTCCTTAATGGTTCTCTATTACTCCATTTCGATCCCATGCTCCGTGCAGAGCGCATCCGGAACATAGTCAAACTCCTCCCCATACACATCCGGCACTTTCTGTCCGGCAAAAGCTAACATGACCGAGCGGGCAAACTTTCCGTTCTCATTAAAAAAACGGTCATAGTATCCACCACCGTAGCCAATTCTCCCTCCCCTGTTGTCAAAGGCTGCTCCCGGCATTAAAACAAGAGTAGCCTCTCTCTTGTTTCCCGGCACAAAAAGTTCTGTTTCCCCCGGTTCTAAAATGCCCTGGTAACCCTTTCGCAAATCTTTCATGTCACGGCACCGGTAAAACCGAATACACTTTTCTGCGGCATAGGTCTTGGGAAGATATAATTTCTTCCCCTCGTCCAGTATGTGCCGGTTCAATCTGTGGGTCTCTACCTCACTGCGAAAAGAGGCATAAGATAAAATATTTTCCGCCTCTTTGTACCATTCGCTTGCAAGTATCCTGCCGGCAATCTCCCGGGACCAGCGACTCCTGATTTCTTCATCCGTTCCGTCCCGCCAGGAAAGCGCTTCTTTTCTCACTGATGCCTTGTTCATCTAAAAGGATCCTTCCTGCGCAGTTTGTGAATGGAGCCGTCCGGTTCCTGAATGGATGTATGATCCAGTGTGTTCCGGATGTTGGCACGGATAGCTTCAATGTATTCCAGTCGGAGAGCCGCCTGCTCTTCCTTTTCTATCTCCGTTAAGGTTCCTTCTTTCTGCTTCTTATATAACTCGTTAATTCTGGCTATTTTCTTTGAATCCATTCTCTTCTCCTTAATTTGTCTGCTCCAGATAATTTTTCAGGTGAAAATGTCTGGTTTTATGAGCTGTAAATAAAGTTCCAATCTTTTCTCCGGCAAATACCCGGTTAATATTGTCCATGTCGTTTCCGTTGATAATGATCATATCGGCTCCGGCATCGTTGGCAATTCCTGCCGCACCCAGCTTTGAACTCATGCCGCCGGTTCCCAGATCCGTAGACGGGCCTTTGGCCATCTCAAGCATTTCATCTGTGATCTGGTTTACCAGTGGGATCAGTTCCGCTTCTTTATTTTTATTCGGATCATCGGTAAAAAGACCGTCAATATCACTTAACAGTACAAGCAGATCCGCTCCTAAAATGGCAGATACCACGGCAGACAAAGAGTCATTATCACCAAAATCGATCTCATCTGTTGCCACCGTATCGTTTTCGTTTACAATGGGGATCACTCCCATCTTCAAAAGTTCCGAAAAGGTATTTTGGGCATTGTGGCGGCTTATATCATTTACAATGGTAATTTTAGTCATAAGAACCTGGGCAATATTCTGGTTATATTCCGAAAAAAGTTTCTGATATACCATCATCAGCCGGCTCTGGCCCACAGCGGCACAGGCCTGTTTGACGCTTCTTTCCTTCGGCCGCTCTTCCAGACGCAGTGCCCGCCGTCCTACCGCAATGGCACCGGAAGATACAACCACAACTTCCTTTCCCTGATTATGCAGATCCGTCAGGATCCGGACAAACTTCTCCATCTTTACCAGATCCAGTGCTCCCGTTTCTGCATGGGTCAAAGTAGAAGTTCCTACCTTAAATACGATTCTTTTTTTATCTTTTAACTTTTCTCTCATTTCCGTCTCCATTCACTGTTCACATTCCTGTAAAAGGCTAAAAATCTTCTGGGCAACCCGCAAGCCGTCCATGGCAGCTGACATAATGCCCCCTGCATAACCGGCTCCTTCACCACAAGGATACAATCCCTCAAGGTCCTCACTTTGAAACTCCTCATTGCGGAGAATCCGCACCGGAGAGGAAGTTCTGGATTCCAGTCCCAGCACCAATGTATCCGGATCATTAAAGCCTTTCATTTTGTGGGAAAAACTCTCCATTCCGTCGATTATACCATTTTTAATAAATTTTGGCAATGCTTTGTCCACCCTGGCCCACTGCCATTCTCCCTTAACCTTGGGCGTTATCCGGGTTTCTTCCGGGTCTTTGGTTCCCTGTCTGAATGCACCATAACTTTGTACCGGAATTTTTCCCCGGCAAAGCTGATACATCTGTCCCTCCAGCTGCCGCTGGAACTCTACTCCTGCCAAAATATCCTGCGAGCCAAAATCTTTTGGCTCTACCGAAACTACAATGGCACTGTTGGCACAGCCGGAATCTCTCCCTGCATAACTCATTCCGTTTACTACCAGGCCACCCTCTTCCGATGATGCATTGACCACATAGCCTCCCGGGCACATGCAAAAAGAGTAAACACCTCTTCCATCCTGGGTTTTTCCTGTGCACTTGTAAGGAGAAGGCGGAAGTTTCGGATCTGTTATGCCATACTGCATACGGTCAATTTTTTCCTGGGTATGTTCCACTCTTACCCCCATGGCAAAAGCTTTTTGTTCCATGGTGATCCCTGCCTCCTGCAACATAGAAAAAGTGTCTCTGGCACTGTGTCCCGGTGCCAGGATCAGCCTGTCACAAGGTATTTTTTCCCGTCCGTCTTCCTTTTGGACGGTAACTGCCGTCAGTTTTCCATCTTCCTGATGCAGGCCTGTCAATTTAGTAGAAAACAAAAAGGAGGCCCCCAGTTCTTTCATTTCTTCTCTCATTGAGCGGATCACCCGCTGCAGTACATCCGTTCCGATATGCGGTTTGGCATCGTATAAAATATCTTCTCCGGCACCGAACTTCACAAAACTCTCCAGCACAAAACGCTTGCGGCCGGTACGGTCATTGACACCGGTATTTAATTTGCCATCCGAAAAAGTACCGGCTCCCCCCTCGCCAAAAGAGACATTGCAGTCTTTTGAAAGTTCACCCTTTTCCCAGAACTTTTCCACCGTCTTTACCCGCTGCTCCATACACTGCCCCTGTTCCAAAAGAATGGGATTTACTCCGCACAGAGCCAGATAATAGCCGCAGAACAGCCCCGCCGGGCCGGTTCCTACGATCACGACCTTTTCCTTGGTCCGGATCTTTTTTATCTCTGCTTCAAGGGATGCTGTTTCTTTCTTTTTCTGGAGATTTTTACACCGGCCATGTTTTTTCAAAAACCGCTCTTCATGATCCACTGAAAAAGAAAGGGTATACACAAAAAATATGTCCGGTTTCTTTCTGGCATCCAGACTTTTTTTCTCGATCCGAAAGTTTCTCAGTTCCTCCGGTCTGCAAGAAAGCGTGCTGGCCACCTTCTGTTTTATACTAGTTAGATCCTGCTTCTTATATGTAAGTTTGCAATTTGTAAATTGTAACATCTAACGCTCCTCTTTTTTCCTTCTTATTATTTCTCCGGCTGCCCTTCTGGCACAGCTAAAAGCAAAGTGAAGATTATAGCCACCGCATATTCCCTGCACATCCAGTATCTCTCCGGTAAAAAAAAGTCCTTTGTGGATCAAGGATTCACAGACAGCAGGAGAAACCTCTTCTGTTACAACGCCGCCACAGCTGACCTGGGCTCTGTCCATTCCCATGCCGCCCACAATTTTTACTTTATATTGTTTAAGCAGCGAAGCCGTTACCGGAATATTCAATCTGTTAAAATACTCTACCCATTTTACGGGCAGCAGTCCTTCCGGCCCATGTTCTCTGATCCAGTTTTCGGTCTCCTCAAAGGATAACGGAGGAATGAAATCTATCACTCCATACACCTGGTCACCTTCTTCTAAAGCCTTTACTGCCACAGCAGACAACTGAAATACCGGTATGCCGGACACTCCTTCTTTTGTAATCTGTATCTCTCCGGTTTCCCCCTGACAAAACTTTCCTGAAATCTCCAGTGAAAAACATCCCTGGATTCTGGTACCTGCTACCAGTTCCCAGCCATTCTCCTTTGTCTTTAAGGGTGCCAGTGCCGGATAAATTTCTGTTACCGTATGACCCAGTTTTCTGGCCAGACGGTAGCCATCACTGCTTCCTCCCAGTTCTCTGGCTGCCGAACCTCCACAAGCCAGTATCACCTGATGGCACCGCAGGATCCCTTTTGTAGTACGGACTTCATACCATGGATTATCTGCTTCCGGTGGAACGATCCTGCCAGCTTTTGTATCCAATAGCAGTTCACATCCCCGGCACTCCTCTATCAACGCAGATGTAACAGTAACCGCCTGGTTGCTGTAAGGATAAACATATCCATCCTTTTCTCTGGCATAAACACCAAATTCTTCAAACTGCTTTATCATATCCTCCGGTGTGTTTTCTGTCAGAACTTCTTCTATAAAATCTTTCCGTCCAAAGAAACAGCCTGGATTCATATTCAGATTCGTAAAATTGCACCGGCCATTTCCCGTTGCCCGTAGTTTTTTTGCTGCCCGGTCATTTTTATCAAGGATTGTCACCAAAAGTCCTTCTCTACTTAACAATGCTCCTGCCATCAGACCGGACGCCCCGGCGCCCACGATCACTACATCACTATATTCTCTCACGGTCTTCCCCCTTGTTTCAATACGACAACTTTACCACTAACTGGAGAAGTTTTCAAGCAGGGAATACAGTTCTTTTTCCGTCTGGAGATACAAGCCCTTCTGTATTTTTTTACGGTCGGATGCAGACAGATCTTTCTGGTAAATACCTGTCTTTTCATAAATATGCTGTCCCTTTTGATCACAGATCACAACTTCCCCCTCTTTTATTTTCAGCATAAAGCCATTGCCGGATGGCTTGTCATACACCTTTTCAACAGACACCTTCTCCCTGGAAAAAGAGGTAAGAGTTATGCTGCTTAATCCTTCTTCTTTCTGTGATTTTAAATAAGATTCAATTTCCTGTCTTGTCCTGCCGACACACGCCTGTGGAATCCGGTCGTAATAATCGTCTACACGATGAGACTTGCGGTACCGGACCTTGATATACCATTTTGTTGAAGCCGTTGTTTTATGATTTGTATTTGTTTTTGTCTCGGTTGCCACAAGGGGCATCTGCTGTTTCGTTTCTCTCTTCTGATTCTGATACCAGCCTATGGCTGCGCAGACAATTACTGCCAGGGACAAGATCGTATAAAAAAAATATTTTTTAGTCATAACATGCCTCCATTTTTTTATAGCATGTCCCGTTATTTCATTTTTATACGAAAATACCCGGAGACTCTCAGACTCCGGGTACTGTTTTTATTAGTTCATAACTCTGCCGATCTTAACCGGTTTGCGGTAATAAGCCGCTGAAATCTTGATTCCATCGGATGGGTTGCTGGCATGGATAACCTGTCCACCACCAATGTACATAGCTACATGATTGATACGGCTTCCGTTACTGTAGAAGAAGAGATCTCCCGGCTTCGGAGAACTGACGGATCTGGTACATCCGGCCTGGGCTGCCGCATTGTGTGGTAAGGAATGTCCATAATGTGCATACAGACTCATGGTAAATCCTGAACAGTCTGTACCACCTGTCAGACTGGCACCACCCCATACATAACGGTTGCCAAGGAACTGTTTTGCATATTCTACGATGGATGCCTGTTTGGAAGATACACCAGACTTTTTGCTGGCAGATACTTTGCTTACCTTTACGGCTCTTTTTAAGGAATACTGCTCTTTAACAAACTCTTTTGCCACAAAAGCATAATCACTGTCTAC
>JAXDTV010000029.1:0-8334 GCA_034089785.1 Eubacterium sp. | reverse complement strand
ATCATGAGTATTTTATACAAATCCTCACCCGATGATGTAAAGCTGATCCTGATAGACCCCAAGGTTGTGGAATTAAGTGTATACAACGGTATTCCGCACCTGATGATACCGGTTGTGACCGATCCCAAGAAAGCCGCAGCTGCTTTACACTGGGGCGTTGCCGAAATGGAAGACCGTTACAAGAAATTTGCAGAGCTCAATGTCCGTGACCTGAAAGGCTACAACAAAAAGGTGCGCGAAATGACTGAAAATAATGGTCAGCCCATTCCACAAGAGCTTCCGCAGATCCTGATCATTGTAGATGAGTTAGCAGATCTGATGATGGTTGCGTCCAATGAGGTTGAGGAGTCCATCTGTCGTTTGGCACAGTTAGCAAGAGCCTGTGGCATCCATCTGGCCATTGCCACACAGAGACCTTCGGTTGATGTCATCACAGGTCTGATCAAAGCCAATATGCCAAGCCGTATTGCCTTTGCCGTTTCATCCGGTGTTGATTCTAGGACAATCTTGGACATGGTCGGAGCGGAAAAGCTGCTCGGAAAAGGAGATATGCTTTTCTATCCGCAGGGAAAGACCAAGCCCGAACGTGTACAGGGAGCCTTTGTTTCCGATCAGGAGGTTTCGGAAGTCGTAGACTTTATCAAGGAACAAAACCTTGGAAATACATATACAGCCGATGTTGAGGAAAAGATTTCCAATATTACCTCGGCGTCCATGAAAGATGGTGGATTTACCGATTCGGCATCAGACAGAGACCAGTATTTTGTAGATGCCGGCAATTTTATCATAGACAAGGAAAAAGCATCCATCGGTATGCTGCAGCGTGTTTTTAAAATCGGATTTAACCGGGCAGCGCGTATTATGGATCAGCTTGAGGAGGCCGGAGTTGTCGGCCCTGAAGAAGGTACCAAGCCCAGACGGGTTTTGATGTCAAAAGAACAATTTTTACAACTACAGGAGGATGACGCATGAAAACAGATATCGAAATCGCGCAGGAAGCCGTAATGCTTCCAATCACAGAAGTAGCAAAACAACTTGGTATTTCACCGGATGACTTGGAGTTGTACGGAAAATACAAGGCAAAATTGAGCAATGAATATTTGGATTCCATCAAGGATAACAAAAAAGGTAAACTGATACTGGTTACCGCCATCAATCCGACACCGGCAGGTGAAGGAAAGACAACCACAAGTGTCGGTCTTGGTGAAGCATTCGGAAAGCTTGGTAAAAAAGCGGTTATCGCACTCCGCGAGCCCTCTTTGGGACCGTGCTTTGGTATCAAGGGCGGTGCCGCAGGCGGTGGATACGCACAGGTAGTTCCGATGGAGGATTTAAACCTTCATTTTACCGGTGATTTTCATGCTATCACATCTGCCAACAATCTGCTGGCTGCTATGTTGGACAATCATCTGCAGCAGGGGAACGCTCTTAATATCGATCCCAAACAGATCGTATGGAAACGCTGCGTGGATATGAACGACCGTGTGCTCAGAAACATTACTGTCGGTCTGGGCCGCAAAGTTGACGGCGTTACAAGAGAAGACCATTTTATTATTACCGTTGCTTCTGAGATCATGGCGATCCTTTGTCTGGCTGATGACATCAAAGATCTTAAATGCCGCCTTGGCAAGATCATTGTTGCCTATACTTACGATGGCAAACCGGTTACTGCTTCCGACCTGAAAGCAGTTGGCGCTATGACCGCTTTATTGAAAGACGCCATTAAGCCAAACATCATTCAGACACTGGAACACACACCGGCACTGGTTCATGGTGGTCCGTTTGCCAATATTGCTCATGGATGTAACAGTGTCCGCGCTACCAAAACTGCCTTGAAACTGGCTGATTATGCGATTACAGAAGCAGGGTTTGGCGCAGATCTTGGTGCAGAGAAATTCTTTGATATAAAATGCCGTATGGCAGAACTTCATCCGGATGCAGTTGTTCTGGTCGCTACTGTCCGGGCCCTTAAATATAATGGTGGCGTAGCAAAAGAAGACCTTTCCAAAGAAAATCTGGATGCACTGAAAAAAGGAATTGCCAATCTGGAAAAACACATTGAAAATGTAGCCAAATTCGGTGTTCCTTGTGTAGTAACACTGAACCAGTTTGTATCCGATACACCGGCTGAACTGGAGTATGTAAAACAGTTTTGTGAAGACCACGGCTGTGAGTTTGCTCTCAGCCAGGTATGGGAACACGGCGGAAAAGGCGGTATTGAACTGGCTAAGAAAGTGATCGAGACCATCGATGAAAAAGAGAGCCACTTTAAACCATTATATGATACAGATCTTTCGATCAAAGAAAAAATCACCGTCATCGCAAAAGAGATTTACGGAGCAGCTGATGTTGTATTTGAGCCGTCTGCTTCCAAACAGATCGCCCAGATCGAGTCTCTCGGCTTTGGTGAGATGCCTGTATGTATGGCCAAAAACCAGTATTCTCTGTCCGATGACAAGACTTTGTTGGGAAGACCTGAAAACTTTACCATCCACATCCGTGAAGTATATGTTTCTGCAGGAGCAGGATTTGTAGTTGCCATAACCGGTACTGTTATGACCATGCCGGGCCTGCCAAAGAAACCAGCAGCAGAAGGCATTGATGTAGATGACAACGGAGTTATTACAGGACTTTTCTAAAAATGAGTCATAAGAAGAAACAAAAGCAAACCTCAGAAACTTTTATTTTGGGAGCGTTGCTGGCACTCTCTGGTGGTTTTCAGGATGCTTATACATACAATGTGAGAGATGAAGTATTTTCCAATGCGCAGACAGGAAATGTGGTGCTGATGAGCCAGCATTTTATGATGGGGGACTTTGCATTAGCTTTGCAATATCTGTTTCCGATCCTGGCTTTTGCCGGCGGCGTCTTTGTAGCCGACAGACTTCATCAGCATTTCCAGAATTCCAGTCATTTTCACTGGCGTCAAATTGTAGTTCTCTGGGAGATACTGATCTTACTGGTGGTTGGCTTTATCCCCACCAGATATAACATGATTGCCACCATGCTGGTGTCCTTTTCCTGTTCCATGCAGGTACAGGCCTTTCGAAAAATCAATGGATACGGATATGCAAGCACTATGTGTATCGGCAATTTACGAAGCGGAACAGAAGCTTTGTCTGTTTATCTGAGAAGCAGAGACAAGGATCAGCTCATTAAAATGGTACACTATTATGGTATCATTCTGATTTTTGCGCTGGGTGCCGGATTAGGTGGTGTGTCATCACACTATATCGGTATTTCTGCTATTTGGAGCTGTGCCGTACTTTTAACGGTTGGATTTATCCTTATGTTCAAAGAGAAGATATAAAAAAAGAAAGGAGCTTTGTTCTCCTTGCTTTTTTATTATTCCTGTTCCGATCCGTTTCCTTCACAGAATGTATTGTACCGCTCATCCATTAATTCATCAATATATTCTTTCGGGAAAAACGGAAAATTCTCACTGACGATGTCACAAAGTCTGGAATGTACCGTAAAGTAATTATTTTCTTCTGAATCCTCCGGGTTATAATAACTACTGATCAGATCATTGGTGATATTTTCCTCGATCCATGTAATAACCTCATCTGACAGCTCATGCTCCTGTGTCACGAGTGCTTTTGTTTTTCTGGCACGAACCAGGGAAGTAATACCAATTCCAAGGAAAATGATAAATACCACCCCCATCACTACGGTAGAGTAGAGGTTAAAGAAGGAAAAAATGCCAATCTGATTTAACAGCAAAACAACGCCGCCAATCACACTGAAAATAATAAAAGACAGACCACTGAAAAGCAGATCGTCGTATTTGTCTTTTTTCTTTACGTACACAGAACTCTGCTCCGTTCTCAGATCCGAGAACATGTGCTCAGCTTCTTCTTCGTCTAATTCCTGCAGTTCACTGGTAATCTCAGGAATAAATTCCGAAAGCGGCTGATCCTCTGTCTGTTCTTTCAGAAGCTGGCTGAGAGCCATTCTGGCATCTACCTTTTCAGTCTCATCTACATACACCGGATATTCCGTCTCATTCTCATTTGTCACAGCAAAGGCACTGCTTACACCTTTAAAATTCAAAAATTTTGCAACTTTTAATGCTTCCTCTGCTGAATCCAGCGTACCAAGAAGAACCTTATCATCAAACGGTGTTTCTTCCGGCAGTTCATCTACTAAAGGCACCTGACAGTCTGCACAGACTGTAACCCCTTCAACATATTCGTTTCTACATTTTGGACACCAAGCCATATTGGAGTTCCCCCTTTATCTAATTCTGTCACATTCATGATGTAATCTAGAAATTATCTTATCATATTCATAGTGTTGAATCAAGATAATTATAAAGCCTGCTAGACCATCTTCGAAATCTTTGGTATAATATATCTCATTAGCAAAAAAGAAATGAGGAAATCAATTGAGAACACTAGCATTATCCGATGATATATTAATGCAGGTAGAAAAACCTGCCCGCTATATAGGTAACGAGATCAATATGGTCAAAAAAGACTGGCAGAAGATAGATGTACGCTTTTGTATGTGCTTCCCGGATGTATATGAAATCGGTATGTCCCACCTGGGCATACAGATTTTATACGATATGTTTAACCAGTGGGAAGATACATACTGTGAACGGGTTTATTCACCCTGGCCGGATATGGATAAAATTTTACGGGAGAAACAGATTCCTCTGTTTGCTCTGGAGAGCCAGCAGCCAATAAAGGATTTTGACTTTCTTGGTATTACCATCCAATACGAAATGTGTTATACCAATATTTTGCAGATCCTGGATCTGTCCGGAATTCCCCTTCTGGCAAAAGACCGGGACTGGGGTGTGCCTCTGGTGATCGGCGGCGGATCATGTACCTATAATCCGGAGCCCATTGCAGACTTTTTTGATCTTTTTTACATTGGAGAAGGAGAGACGGTCTACCGGGACCTTCTGGATACCTACAAAGAATCCAGGAAAAATGGTGACAGCCGTCGGGAATTTTTGAAAAAAGCAGCGACTATTGAAGGAATCTATGTACCATCTCTTTATGATGTTTCCTATCATCCGGACGGCACTATTGCCTCTATGAAGCCTTTGGAAGAAGGGGTTCCTGCCCGGGTAAAAAAACAGGTTGTAAAAGATCTGAGCCATACTTACTATCCATCTAAGCCGCTGGTTCCTTATATCCGGGCCACACAGGACCGAGTCGTATTAGAGATCCAGCGTGGCTGTATCCGCGGATGCCGTTTCTGCCAGGCAGGGATGATCTACCGGCCGATCCGTCCCAGAGACCTGGAATTTTTAAAACAGAAAGCGCTGGAAATGCTGGAGAACACCGGTTATGAAGAGATCACACTCAGTTCGTTAAGTTCCAGTGATTATGAAGAACTATCCCAGCTGGTTTACTTTTTGATTGATGAATGTAAACAGCGTAAATTAAATATTGCCCTGCCGTCTCTCCGTATTGACGCCTTTTCTCTGGATGTTATGAGTAAAGTACAGGATATAAGAAAAAGCAGCCTGACCTTTGCTCCGGAAGCCGGCTCCCAGAGAATGCGCAATGTGATCAATAAGGGGCTGACAGAAGAGGATATCTTAAAGGGTGCCTGGGAAGCCTTTCAGGGGGGATGGAACCGCGTAAAACTTTACTTTATGCTGGGACTGCCCGGTGAAACTGATGAGGATATTGCCGCCATTGCTGAACTGGCCAACAAAATTGCTGCCACCTATTTTGAACTTCCAAAAGAAGAGCGTCATGGACGGCCGGAAATCACCGCCAGTACCTCTTTCTTTGTACCAAAACCATTCACTCCGTTCCAGTGGAGTCCTATGGGTACTGCCGGCTATTTTGAAGAGAAGCGGAAGTTTCTTACAGGACAGGTCCGCAGCCAGATCAACCAGCGTTCCCTCCGTTATATCTGCCACGATGCTGTCACTTCAGAACTGGAAGGTATCTTTGCCAGAGGTGACCGCCGTTTGTCGGGTGTGATTTTAAAAGCCTACAAAAGAGGCTGTATCTTTGATGCCTGGACTGACTTTTTCAAACCGGATGTATGGGAAGAGATCATGGTCGAGTGTGGCGTTGACAAAAACTTCTATAATTACAGAGAACGGGGAGAAGATGAAATTTTCCCATGGGACATCATTGACATCGGTGTATCGAAGAAGTTTTTGTGGAGAGAGTATGAGCGGTCCAAAAAGGAAGAAGTGACACCTAACTGCCGTATGAAATGTGCCGGCTGTGGTGCTGCCAAATTCCAGACCGGAGTCTGTATGGAGGGAAGAAAAGAATGAAAACACGAATGCGATTTACCAAAACAGGAACCGTCAAGTTCATCGGCCACCTGGACTGTATGCGCTTTTTCCAGAAAGCACTGCGTCGGGCCAAATTAGATGTAGCATACTCCCAGGGATACAGTCCCCACCAGTTAATGAGTTTTGCTTCCCCGTTAGGTGTAGGGATCACCAGTGACGGGGAATATATTGATGTAGAATTTAATTCCCTGCCGGAACTTTCCCTGGATGAACTAAAGGATTATATCAATCAGTTTATGACAGATGAAATTTTCATTACAGACATTGAGATCATGCCGGATACTTTCAAAAACTCCATGGCACTGTTAAATGCCTGCGATTATATGATCGTAGAAAAAGAACCCCGGGTATTCCCGGAAGATTATGCCCATTTGTGGGAAAGCTTCCTGGACCAGCCTGCTATCTCTGTTATTAAAAAGACGAAAAAATCGGAAAAAGAGATTGATATCAAGCCATTGATCCTTGCAAGCAGTGTTGTATCGATGAAAGATTTTGAAGAAAAAACAAACCAAACCTTCCCGCCGTTACACTGCCAGTACGAAGGAAACGCCATTTTTATGGAATTGACCAGCGGAAGTGATGTGAATTTGAAACCTGATCTTGTAATGAGTGCATTTTTGCGCTACTGCCGGCACGAGACATCGCCTTATGCCTACCAGATCCACAGACTGCAAATGCATTTTAAAGAAAAATAAAAAAGCCCCCATCTGTTTTGTGTTACCGCGCAGTGCATACCAGATGGGGGGTTTTTTAATGTTTATTATTTATCTTCTTTTTGCGCTTAAAAAACTGTCTTAGCATAGCCGGATGGAATAGGATCAAAAGTGGGAACAATTCCAGACGCCCTGCCAACATATCAAAAATCAGGACATATTTTGAAGGGGCGCTGAAGCAGTCGAAATTCTGCGTCGGTCCCACCAGATCCAGTCCCGGACCAATATTATTGATGGTAGCAGCCACAGCGGTAAAGTTAGTAACCAGATCCTTATCTTCAAAGGAAATAAGAAACACAGAGGTCACAAACAAAATCACAAAGGTAATAAAGTAAACATTCGTAGCCCGTACTACATCATGTTCTACCGGTTTTTTATCAATGTTGATCTTTTTGATGCTCTTAGGATGAATGTAAGACTGCAGTTCTTTTCCCACTGTCTTGATCAGTATAACGAAGCGGGATACTTTGATTCCGCCGCCGGTACTGCCGGCACAGGCGCCTACAAACATCAATAATACTAATACCGTTTTGCTTGTCTGGCACCAGGCGTTAAAATCCACCGTTGAATATCCGGTGGTTGTTATGATCGACGCCACCTGGAAGGCCGCATGCCGCAGAGAATCCCAGATTCCCATAGAAGTCTGGAGAAGATTCGTAAAGATAATTCCCACAGCAACAACAATGATCAAGAAATAATACCGGACTTCTTCCAGTTTCAATGCCTTTTTTACCTTCTTGTATAAAATGAAATAATAAGCATTGAAGTTAACGCCAAACAAGATCATAAAGATCGTAACAACCCACTGGATGTAAGCGGAATATCCACCCATGCTGTCAGCCTTGATACCAAAACCACCTGTACCGGCAGTTCCTATACTGGTGCAGATCGCATCATACACAGGCATCCTGCCTGCCACTAAAAATATAAATTCCACAACTGTAAGCACCAGATAGATCAGATACAAAAGTCTGGCCGTGGTACGGATCTTCGGTACCAGTTTTCCTACAGAAGGTCCCGGACTTTCCGCCCGCATAAGGTTAAAATTCGAGCCTCCACTCAGGGGAATGATAGCAAGCAGGAACACTAAAACTCCCATACCGCCGATCCAGTGCGTAAAACATCTCCAAAAATTAGAACAGTGGGAGAGCGCTTCCACATCCGATAAGATACTGGCTCCTGTTGTGGTAAAACCGGAAACTGTTTCAAACAATGCATTGGTCACAGATGGGATTTCCCCGCTGATCAAAAAAGGAAGCGCGCCAAAAAAACTGAGACAGATCCAACTAAGCGCCGTTGTCACACAGCCTTCTTTCAAATAAAAAACTGTATTCTTTGGTTTGC
>JAXDTV010000122.1:0-4297 GCA_034089785.1 Eubacterium sp. | reverse complement strand
AAGACTCCTCGTAACTATCATCATCCGAAGAACTTTCTTCATAATCTGTAGTAGTATCTGGTGTTGATGTAGAATCCACTTCGTTATCCTCAGAATCTTCCTGCTGCCCCTCCGTATTCTCATCTTTAATCAGCACTATACTGTCATGCACCTGCAATTCCACATTTTTAGCATTATCCGCATTAAAATTCGCATAGATTTTTCCTGTAATCTTCCTTCCCGGAGCAAGTTTCTCTGCTATTTTCGTATCCTCATTCCACTTGGTTTCTACGGCATAATCGTCCGCATACACCGAAAAAATACTGTCATCATTTATAATTGCTTCATTATCTCCTATATTTTCAATCTCATAGTTGAAATAGGTATATACTTTCCATGAGTACAGATCCATCAAACTGCCATCCATACTGGTTCCCCATTTTTTAATAGTAACACTATATTTAATACCATCTCCTGCGAAATACATCACATCGCCAACTTTGTATTTCTGTGTTTCCTTTTTAGTTGGTTCCGGACTTGGCGTTACCACACTATTTTCCGCATTCGATCCCGTGCTGGTATTTGTCATATTTCCACATCCTGCCAAAGACACACACATTACTCCTACAATTAATATTTTCATAAATTTTTTCATATTATCACCTCATGATTTCCTGATTTTGAGTTACTGTTTTTTCTCCCTTCTTCATTGTCTTGTTTCGAACAATCTGCACATTGTCATCCAATCATCTCCTATCTCTTGCTTTGCAACCAACTATCAATTCCAGTAATCTGGCTTTCTGATACCGTTTCTAAACGATATCCCTTTTGAGTACGGTCATACACTATTTCACCGATTACACCATATCCATCTACGGCAGACTGGGATAAAAAATTTCTAATTTCATCAATGTCTCTTTGTATCGACTTCTC
This sequence comes from Eubacterium sp., assembly GCA_034089785.1. Classification (GTDB taxonomy): domain Bacteria; phylum Bacillota; class Clostridia; order Lachnospirales; family Lachnospiraceae; genus Eubacterium_F. The sequence goes on along the minus strand of JAXDTV010000122.1, from coordinate 3,385 downwards.
ATTTACTCCAAACCAATTTGCTTCAAACGTTTTATTAACTACTTCACCACCAACCAGTTTGTTGTAAATACTTAACACCCGCGCCGACTTATTTTGCTCGCCCAACCATATCACCTCAAATCAATAGATCCTAATCATTGCATTCACAAATTAGACATATTTTACCAGAATAGATGGACACATCCTGTCCATCTTTCTCCATATTTCATCAAACTTCCTCTCTTTTCTGCATAATTAATTCCTCCTTCATATAATAGGTAACGCCCCTCGCTTACGCCAGGCGGCAGGTCGTCAGAACCATCTTGAAATATGACTTCGTCATATTGGTTCTTCCTCTAAAATTTCCCATATTTTAACACTCGGCTGGACGATTTCATTTATATTTTTGTCTCATCCGCCTCCCTTGCGACAAAAATATAAATAGATTTGTCCACGCCTGCGATATACTCAAAATTAGGAGGTGTTCAAATGAACGAAACAAAAACTACCAAACGATATGTAGACGACAATCTGCTGGGGGAAGGCGTTCTTTTCCGTTCCTGCATTGGACAGCGAATGGGATTTTCCAACACGAAAATTTCTACTTATGTGAACTTCGGAAAAGACCGGCTGCGCATCGGCGTGATGCCTCAGCGTTATCAGGGGCGGAAGGAGATTTTATATAAAGATATCAGTTCCGTAACTGCCAAGCGCTATGTCAATGCCTATGTCATTGTGCTTCTGGTACTTTTCGCCATCATGTCGATTTTCACGGCCGGTACCACGCTGATCGCTGCCGCTGTTATTTTCTGGGCAGGATTTGGAAGCAAGTTGGAGATCGCTACGAAGGACGGTTACACCGCCATTATCTACAGCGCCGCTGCTCCGTCCCACTACCAGGATTTCATCACGGCTTTGCAGACAGCCATGGCAAACGCCAACCAGGAAAATGAGATTGTTTCACAGGATGTGGGCGAAAATATTCTCAGCCGTTCCATCGACCAGCGCACTACGGATCTGCAAAAATCCTGTGCCAAGACCTGGGATGTGACGGTGGATGCTCTGTCCAAAGAAACGACAGTGGAAGATCTTCTGCAGCAGATTGACGCTACGGTGCAAAACGACAGCATCTGCGGCACAGCCGGACAAAGTACCGCTTTTTATCAGGCCGCACTTCAGAAGCTGGCTCCCCATCTTCTGGCTGGCGAGACAGTGCTTCTTTGCTACAATGTGGCAGTGATGTCAAGTGATGCCAAAAAATTCATGGCACTGACGGATCAGCGGGTCCTTTTCTACCACGATCAGACAGTGGAAGGAACTTTTTATGGCGATCTGGTCACTTTGTCCTACTTGCCAACTCTGGGAAATCAGTGGGTTGTAGATGATTTTATGACCGCCAGCAACCGGTTTATCTCTGAGAAAAAGGGTAACGGCATGCAGATGGGACTAATCTTTGCCCTGATCATTACTTACTTTGACCAGTGCAAAAATCCGGGAGATAAGATAATCGTCAGAAACGCAGACAGTTATTCTCTTAACAGTTTTTAGGAAAAATAGCATCTTTGGGATGCCTTATAAAAGAAAGCGAGGAATTATTATGGAAAAGAAAAAACACCCAGGAAAAATTATTGGTCTTATTGCAGGAGGCGTTGTGCTGCTGATCGTTATTATCGTGATCGCTGCCAGTTTTATGGGAGGATCCGATGATATGCAGGGAAACAGTCTGGATCAGGAAACGATTAACAAAGTGAGAGATCAATCACCAACGGATGCCGATGTAAAGGGAATTAAATTTGGCGAAGCCTATGATGCGTTCTTCTCTGATCCCACTTGGAAATCCTTCACCGCCGAGGGCGGGGCAACGATTGTAGAATTCTCTGGCAAATGTAGCTACAAAAACAAATCCGGTGAAGCCTATATGCAGTTTACTTTAGGCACTGGCACCGAGATCACCGGCTACTACGCTCAGTTTAAATACGATGGTGAAGATGAAAAACAGGATCTTTCCAAAGATGAAAAATGGGCATTGATCATGAAACCATTTGTAGAATACGGTAATGCCAACGGCAAGAGCTTTACTGAAGAAGAGGAAAACACCTTATACAACCTGGAAGATGATGACTCCTCTTCCGAGGAATAACTCTTACCCGCAAAAAGGACTCCACAAAAAAAGATGTGAAACATTTGTACCGACCCCCAAAAGTTAGACCCTAAAATCTAACGATTGGAGGTCGGTATTTTTATGTCCAAATATAGTTTTGAATTCAAAAAACAATTAGTTTATGAGTATTTAAGCGGAAAGATGGGTGGAGATTCACTTGCCAAGGAGCATGGTATTGCTCGCAGTGTATTGTGGCGATGGATAAATGCTTACAAAGAGTTCGGCGACGAAGGGTTGAAGAGATCTCGAAAAAATGAAACTTATTCTTTCGAAAAGAAACTTTCTGTTGTAGAGTTATATTTATCAAGTGAAATCTCATATCAAGATTTAGCTCTACAAGAGGGAATTACCAATCCATGTATGATTACAAACTGGGTAAATCGCTTTCGAGCAGCTGGTCCTGATGCGTTGAGATCGCATAAGAAAGGTCGTAAAAAAACATTGGATAAGCCAGATAACGATGTGAAAAGCAAACCAATTGAAGAATCTATCGTTGATACAAGTGCGGAGCATGTAAGAGAACTAGAGGATGAACTTCTTAAGTTAAGGATTGAGAATGCCTTTTTAAAAGAACTGAGGAGACTGCGTTTAGAGGACGAAGCAAAAATGAGAGAACAGCTCGAATCATCAGCAGTCTCCGAGGACGATTCAAACTAAAAGAACTTCTCTCATATACCGGTATGCCAAAGGCAACATATATGTATTGGCAAAAGCGTTTTGATAGGAAAAATCCAGATAAAGAAATTGAGGAAAAAATACTCGAAATCCGTAAAGAAAATAAGGATTATGGATATCGCAGAATACTTGGGGAACTTCGAAATCAGGGATATAGTATCAACAAAAAAAAGGTTCAACGTATAGTTCAAAAGCTTGGGTTACAGGTAACATCGTATACTCGAAAAAGCAGGAAATACAGTTCTTACAAAGGCAAAGTTGGGACTGTTGCGCCTAATAGAATCCATAGACGTTTTAATACACATATTCCACATCAGAAGATTACAACCGATACTACTGAATTTAAGTATTATGAGATTGATGCAAAAGGTCATATGACCATGCATAAGTTGTATCTAGATCCATTTATGGATATGTGTAATGGAGAAATACTTAGCTACGGAATCGACAAAAAACCTTCTGCAAAGAATGTAATGGACGCTTTGGAAAAAGCCATTGAAATTACTTCTGACTGTCCGTACAGAAGAACTTTTCATTCTGATCAAGGATGGGCTTACCAGATGAAGGCAT
>JAXDTV010000012.1:0-2781 GCA_034089785.1 Eubacterium sp. | reverse complement strand
AGCCGCTGTGGTAGGGGTCGGTGTAGCCTCCGCCTGTATCTTCTTGATATCCTTGCTCTTTACCGATGAGCCACAATAAGTAATGACATAATCATCTTCGGTAAAATACGACTGTGGTACGGAAAACTCAATCTCGTATTTGTCAGCCTCTTTACTTGGCTGGTAAGCCTGCTTCGTTCCGTTGATATCTCCGTAATTAGCATTCTTTAACTGCGTCATCATATAAGTGAACCGGATCTGTGTATTGCTTCCGCCGGCTCCACTTCCGTAAGCAATGGAAAAATGCGTGTCAGTAATTGGCAGGCCATATTCATTGCCGCCGTTCTGCTGCACATAAAAATATACATTTTTATCATCCTGAAGTACCGCCCACTTGGCAATCTTATCATTATCAGAAGACTGCATGTCCACACCGGACCAGTCCGACGGATCTCCATCTACTTTTATCTGCGCTGCACTGGCTGGAACTGAAACTGCCAGGCTCACAGCCACCAGGGCCATTGCCTGTACCATTCTCTTTATTATTTTCTGCATATTTTTCACTTCCTCACTGGTATCTGTTCCTCTTTTTTGTATTTCAAGTTACATATCGTCCAATTTACAAGTTTATTATAGCAAAATGTAGGTCTGCGTCAATGGATTTTATAGAACTTTAATGGTCTTTTTCCGTACATAATAAAAACATACCACCTGCATCAAAATGGTAAACAGCCAGGATCCCGGATAGGAAATAAACAAAAAGAACAGGGAACGGTGGTATGGGAACAAAAGATAGATCCATACGATCCGGGTCCCCACTGTACCGATCACAGACAGGATCATAGGTGCCGCCGAGCACCCCACGCCCCGCAGCGCCCCAGGGATCAGATCCATGATACCGCACAAAAAATACGGTATAGTAGTGATCGAAAGAATCTCCATTCCACTTCCTATTACCTGTGAATTGTCGGTGTAAATCTGTAAAATCTGAGGTCCGAAAAAGTATGCGGCACAGCCAAGCACCAATGCCACCCCTACCGACAAGATCATACAGTCTGCCAATACCCTGTCCATTCTCTTATACTTCCCTGCCCCGTAATTCTGGCTGGTAAAACTCATGCAGGCCTGGGTTACGGCATTGACGGACACATACAAAAATCCCAGCAGATTGTTGGCCGCCGTATATCCTGCCATAGCAATAGAGCCAAAAGAATTGACAGAAGACTGCAGCAGTGCATTGGAAAAATTGATCACCATGCTCTGGATTCCTGCCGGGACTCCTACACGGAAAATCTGCCATAGATATTTTTTCTGCATCTTTAACTCGGAAAAATGCAGTTGATAACAAGTTTCGGAGCGGTGCAGGCACCACAGTACAAGTACACAGGAAACAAACTGGGAGATCACGGTTCCTGTTCCGACTCCCGCCACTCCCATATGAAGAGCAATCACAAAAAACAAGTTCAGACCTGCATTGATGCATCCTGAAATCACAAGGAAAATCAGGGGTCTACGAGTGTCTCCTACCGCTCTTAATATGGCTGCACCGTAGTTGTAAAGCATAAAAAAAGGCATGCCCAGAAAATAAATGCGCATGTAAAGCACCGACTGTCCGATGACATCCTCCGGGGTCCCCATGACCTCCAGTGCCGGCCCGGCAAAAAGCACACCTATGATCCCCATGGCCACACCGCTGACCAGTGCCATGGCAATGGATGTGTGTACCACTTCCGACATTTCTTTTTCCTTGCCGGCGGCGTACAGTCTGGCTGCCAGCACATTACTTCCCAGTGAAATACCAATGAACAAATTGGTAAAAACATTGATGAGGGCTGTGGTAGACCCTACCGCCGCCAGTGCCTGGCTGCCGCTGAACCTTCCTACCACGATAATATCCACTGCATTAAACATCAACTGCAAGATGCCAGACAACATCAATGGAAGAGCAAAAGTAATCAGCTTATCCATAATTGTTCCCTGGCACATATCTATCTCATATTTATTCTTTTGCAAATTTCGCGCCTCCTGTATTGCTTCCCTATCGAGCTTTTGCACCTTTCTCTATTTTCGTTACAAAAGCAAGAGAATGCTCAACTGCCTGATCACATTGTTCCCCTGAAAAGCCGTGACCGGCACCAGGCAATTCCAAATACTCTGCATTCTCAAATACATCCATCGCTCGTTTTGAATAATCAGGATGAACAATCGGATCCGCACTGCCATGGATCAAAAGGACTGGTCCCCGATATCTGCTGATAACATCATATATATCTATATTTTTTGCAATGTCATCAAAACGCTCATTTAACTGCAACCCAAAGCAGGTCTTTTCCCCTGCTTCATATCTTTTCTTCGCATCTTCCGGTAACACAAAGGCTGGATACCACAAAACCAGCCCCTGAATTTTTTCCGGCATCTCTGCAGCTATGCTGGACGATACAAAACCTCCCATACTCTCTCCCTGCAAATAAAGTCTGGAAGAATCCACATTAGGCATTTTAGATATTTCGTTTATGATCGCGCGAAGATCTTCTTTTTCCGTCTCCACCGTCATTTCCTGTATACTGCCATCACTTTCTGACTCAGGTCCTCCTCCGCAGAAATCAAAAAACACACAATTAAAGCCAGCCTTATCAAACCCTTCTCCATGTGGCAGTATCTCCCGGGAATTCCCGCCAAATCCATGAGCAAAAATAATAGTCGGGCAAGCATTGTCTTTAGACGCCTCTGTCATACGCACTGCTATTTTTTTTCCATCATTTCTCGTAACAAAAAAATTTTTATTCATATTCTTCCGCCTCG
>JAXDTV010000140.1:0-11636 GCA_034089785.1 Eubacterium sp. | reverse complement strand
AGCCGCCGTTCCAGAGAGCATGGCCTTTATTATCCACACAACTGATACCACTGCGGCTGTACTTCAAAAGATTTTTATTGTAATACAGATAGCCGATCTTGTTGCTGTCGCTTCGGTCCACCTGGCTTTTCACGGTATAACTGTCAAAACACCGATTGTTATAATAATAGGAAAAAACTGCCAGCCCCGCTATGAGGACCACCAGCACAAGCAGCGCGATCACCACTCGTTTTTTCCTTGCCTTCAAGTTATTTTCTTTCTCTTCTCTCGCTTCACTAAGCTCGTACACATCTGCCAAACCCTGTCACCTCATCCTCTTTCTGACTCTCTGATTCCCAGTCAAAATAAGTATAACAAATGAGGTCTTATTTGGCAACTGTCCCTTGCTGTGTTTCCTGGCCCGCCGCCCCGGACACAGCCCCTCCAGACACCGTTACCGGCGGCTTGGTGTACACTTTTCCATTTAGGGTTTCCACCACCGTCTTGTCCTCCTGCCGGCTTTGTGTCGCAGCCTCTTTCAGATCCCCCAGTTGATTTTTTAACTGGGTCAGTGTAGTCTGGCTCCGCAAAGTAGAAGCTCCCAGCAGAAGGATCGCTAGTGCCGCCACAAAGCCAAGGCCGTGTCCGGTTCGTTTTTCCCTGTTTTTCTGCTGTTTTACTTTTTCTTTCTCTTCCATGATGCCTCGTATGTTTCGTATCACGCGGTCATCTTCCTGCTCTACCAGATGCACATGCCGTTTGCTTTCTTTCTCCATATAATAAAGCATTTCCGGATTTTTTTCATAATAAATATAGTAGCCCTGCTGCCTTTCAAAACTTCCCATGTGGTACAAAAACATGCCATCTTCCTGTTCTTTTTCATCCAGAATATACAATACTTTATCCCGGTGCTGAAAATTCGCCTTATGTATCTCCAGAAGTTTTCCTGCATCCTGGCTGTCAAAATCTCTGGCAGTGTAAAACCAGCCGACAATATCCAGATCTGTAAAATTTTCTTTGATCTCGGTGTACACGCTGTCCCATGCCTGAGGACTGAGGACCGGGCTGTTTCTCCGGGCAAACTGCGGTATCTCCACGATCCCGGATATCTGTACGATCTTCTGTCCGTTGTAATGATACTGATTACCAAGAAGCATAGCCGCTTTCTCCGGCTCACTTTGTTTGGCTGCCAGCCGTTTGGCAAACCGCATTACATAATCTTCCACATAAATGCGTTCCCGTCCCGGCACACTGCCGATCTGGCGCACACTTCTGGGTCTGTTCCATTCCATCATAAATCCCTGCCTTTTCTTTTTTTCTATCGATCATATCATATCTTTGCCGACTATTTTGTCGATTCAAAGGGCAGGATCCGGAAAGAATAATTTTTTTGCTTTTTGCTTATACTACTTTCACTATATTATGAAAGCAGGAAAACTATGACACATTATTTTGATCCGGAACAGACCGACTCCCTGGCCTGTTTTGCTTCTCTTCTTGAATCCATGTTAAAAAAGCACCCATCTTTTCACGACCTGGTTCTTCTTTGCATTGGCTCTGACCGGGCGACCGGCGACAGCCTGGGTCCCCTACTCGGCCACCAGCTGCAGCAGGGCAGGCTTCTGCAAAAAAACGGCTTCCATCTCTATGGCACACTGGAACACCCGGTTCATGCCAAAAATCTGGAAGCCACTATCCGTCATATTCAGTTTTATCATTCTGCGCCCCTGATCATCGCCCTGGACGCATCCTTAGGGAGACAGGAACATGTTGGCTATGTTACTCTGCGGAGAGGGCCTCTTTTTCCCGGAGTAGGCGTTGCCAAAACGCTTCCTCCGGTAGGCGATATCTGCATTACCGGCATTGTAAATTTTGCCGGCTGCAAACGCCAGCAGCTGCTACAGACCACTTCCCTGCATTTAGTTGTGGAACTGGTTGAATTTATCCAGAAAGGGTTATTTCTGGGACTGGATTCTTTACAGCTCCGTCCGCCCCTCCAATGCGCGGAATAATGTCATTTCATCAATAAACTCCAAAGCACCGCCTACCGGCACTCCGCTGGCAATTCGGGTCACCTTAATGCCAGCCTGCTTTACATATTTACTGATCCAAAGCGCCGTTGCCTCTCCCTCAACCGTAGAGTTGGTGGCAATGATCACTTCTTTTACATCTTCCCGCTGAAGCCGCTGCATCAGTTCTTTTAACTTGAGATTTTCCGGCTGTACCCCTACCATAGGGTTCACCGCACCGTGCAGCACATGATAAACACCTTTGTACTGCCCCGTTTTTTCATAGGCAGCCAGATCACTTGGCTCTTCTACTACCATGATAATAGAAGAATCCCGTTTCGGATCACTGCATACCGGGCACAGTTCCTGATCGGAAAGGTTAAAACATTTTTTGCACAGACATATCTTTTTCCTGGCATTCAAAATATTGGATGCCAGCTGTTCTACTCTTTTCTCCGGCATGTTCAGAATGTGAAACGCCAGTCTCTGGGCCGACTTGGGACCGATGTTGGGAAGACTTGCCAATTCCTCGATCAACTGATTGATGGATTCACTGTAATAGTTCATATTAAAATGGGAAGCCTCCTCCTAAATTAAGGCCTCCGGTCAGTGCTTCCATGGATTTGCTGCTGTCCTCTTCGATCTTTCTGAGGGCTTCGTTGGTAGCAGCCACGATCAGATCTTCCAACATTTCAATATCATCCGGATCCACTACTTCTTCACTGAGTTTTACAGAAAGAACTTCTTTTTTACCAGACATTTTTACTGTAACAGCACCGCCACCAGCTGTTGCCTCGTACTCTTTTTCTTCCATCTCTCTCTGGCTTTCTTCCATCTGACGCTGCATTCTCTGCGCCTGTTTCATTAAGTTATTCATGTTTCCCGGCATACCGCCCTGGAATCCACCTCTTTTTGCCATATTAACATCCTCCTGTTTTCTGTTTAATCTTCAAATTCAATCTCCACACCTTTTATTATATTGCGAAGTTCCGGCAGTGCATTCATTTCCTGCCGTCCCTCCACATACCGGACATCCAGCGTGATCTCTTTGCCTGTCAGCTCTCCGGCCGCCTCTGTCAGAGTGTTCTGATGCTGTTCCTGGCGAAAATAATCCGCCGGTGTCTGCTTTGAAAAAGCAAGGATCAACGCCCCACTGTCTGATACAGACACTTTGGCCTCAGCCAACATGGTCCGGTCCAAGGCCGGAATCCTGGACACCAGCTGCTTCCAGCTGCTGACTACCTGTCTTACATCTTCCGGAACTGCCTCCGGTCTGAGTTCCTTCTTTTTCTCCGGCTTTGCTGCCGGCTGGCTGCCTGTCGCCCCGGCAGACGCCACCGTAAGGCTTCCACTTTCCAGTGCTGCCTGAAGGTCCTCATTTAACTGTTCTATATTGTGCATCCGGTTTTTCAAAGCATCATAATCTTCTTCCATCTGCGGTCTGCAGAGTTTGATCAGTGCCACTTCCAGATCCACTCTTTTGTTGCTGCTGTATTTCATAGCAGAAACAACGCCGGACAAAATGCGGATATAGCGGAAAATCACATCCATATCCAGATCTTTGGTCAGATCCTCCAGTGCCGAGACAGCATCCGCCGGGAGATCTACCAGATCTTCTGCTTCCTCTGCCGTCATAAGCACCATGGCGTTGCGGAGATACCAGATAAATTCACTGACAAACTGGGACAGATCCTTTCCCTGTTCCACCAGTGCCGACACCATTTCGATCACGCCATGGACTCTGGCGTGTATCAGGTGTTCCAGCAGTTTCTGATACACCTCATGATCTACGGCACCTAACACCTTTAACACTTTTTCATAGGTAAGGGTTTCTCCAAAATAAAAGGAAACACACTGCTCCAAAAGACTCAGTCCGTCTCGCAGTGCTCCGTCTGCCTGTCTGGCCACATAAGTCAGGGCCTTGGGCTCTGCCTCTATTCCTTCCCGTTCCAGAAGTTCCGCCAGTCTGGCTGCAATGGTTTCTACCCCGATCCGCTTAAAATCATACCGCTGGCACCGGGACAAAATCGTCACCGGAATTTTATGATACTCTGTCGTTGCCAGAATAAATATAACATAAGACGGCGGTTCTTCCAAGGTTTTTAATAAAGCATTAAACGCTGATACCGACAGCATATGCACCTCGTCGATAATATAAACCTTGTATTTTCCCTCTGCCGGCGAGTACTGCACCTCTTCGATCAGGGTACGGACATCTTCCACTCCATTGTGAGAGGCCGCATCCATCTCGATCACATTCATGGAAGTCTGCTCCTCAATCCTCTGGCACATAGCACATTTTCCGCAAGGGCCGTCCGGTCCCGGATTTTCGCAATTTACCGCCTTGGCAAAGATTTTTGCCACCGTGGTCTTTCCGGTTCCTCTGGTGCCGCAGAAAAGGTACGCATGTCCGATCCGCTGGCTCTGTAATTCATTGCTGAGGGTCTTGACGATATGATCCTGTCCCTTAACATCTGAAAAATCCTTTGGTCTGTATTTACGATATAACGCCTGATAAGACATATTCTAACTCATTCCTTCGTTCCAAAACTAATTCCCATATTTTTCGCTTCCCGGATAATGGACGCTTCCGGATCCACCATCTTAAGTCTGCCTGCCACCTCTTCCAGCGGCACCGGCACTATGTCATCATTTTTAAATCCTACCATGCAGCCGTACTTTCCTTTCAAGATCAGTTCTGCTGCTGCCGCTCCCAGACGACTGGCGATCACCCGGTCATACGGGCAAGGTGAACCGCCCCTCTGTGTATGGCCCGGCACTGTGATGCGGACCTCCTGGCCGGTTCTCTCCTGGATCTGTGCCCCCAGCTGATAGGAAATGCTTGGATAAGGACTCTTTTTCAAAGCCGCCTTGTACTCTTTCTTGCTAAGGGCGGCATCCTCCTTTGAAATAGCACCTTCTGCCACCGCCAGGATTGAAAAGCGTTTCCCCATCTGGGATCTTTTCTGAATTGCCTCCACCACGGCATCCACATCATACGGGATCTCCGGGAGCAGGATCACATCTGCGCCACCTGCTATGCCGGCGTGAAGCGTCAGCCATCCCACTTTATGTCCCATGACTTCTACGATAAATACCCGTCCATGAGACGAAGCCGTCGTGTGGATGTTATCAATGGCTGCGGTAGCAATATCAACCGCACTCTGGAATCCAAAGGTCATATCCGTTCCCCAGATATCATTGTCAATGGTTTTTGGCAGGCCTACTACATTCAGCCCCTCCTCTCTGAGGAGATTGGCCGTTTTCTGTGTTCCGTTTCCACCTAAGATCACCAGGCAGTCTAACTGCAGTTTCTTATAGGTAGCGATCATGGCTGCCACCTTGTCCATACCATCCTCCGCCGGCTTTCTCATATTTTTAAACGGCTGTCTGGAAGATCCCAGGATCGTTCCTCCCAGCGTCAGTATGCCGGAAAAATCATCCGGTGTCATAACTTTATATTCTTCATACATCAATCCCTTGTATCCGTCCAGGATACCAATGATCTCTGTCTCTGGATCTGCTCTGTACAAAACCTTCGCCACAGCCCGCATCGTTGCGTTCAACGCCTGGCAGTCACCACCACTTGTCAAAAAAGCAATTCTTCTCATGCCTGCGCACCTCCGTTTCCAAGCATCCTTTTTTTCTCTATTGCATCTGTTACTAGTTTACATGATGAATGGGATTTTAACAAGAAAAAAAACGCAATCAAATCGTAAAAAATCCCATGGAAGTATTTTGCTGCCGGCGTTATACTAATGACAAATTTTATCGAATAAAGCAGAAAGGATGATGTATTATGACAGAAAATATGCCTAAGACAAAGATTGGAATCGTAGCAGTCAGCCGTGACTGTTTCCCTGAATCACTTTCCGTAAACCGCCGCAAAGCACTGGTGGCCGCTTACGAAAAAGCCTATGATCCGGAGGACATTTACGAATGTCCGGTGTGCATCGTAGAAAGCGAGATTCAGATGGTGGAAGCACTGGAATCTGTAAAAGAAGCCGGCTGCGATGCCCTGTGTGTTTATCTTGGCAATTTTGGTCCTGAAATATCCGAAACTTTGTTAGCAAAACACTTTGACGGTCCGGTCATGTACTGTGCCGCTGCCGAAGAGACCGGTCTGAACGGCGGCCTGCTTGACAACCGCGGTGATGCCTACTGTGGCATGCTTAACGCCAGTTACAATCTGAAACTGCGCAACACAAAAGCCTATACTCCGGAGTATCCGGTTGGCACTGCCGAGGAATGTGCCGCTATGATCCATGATTTTGTACCGATCGCCCGCACCATCAACGCTCTGAATCAGTTAAAGATCATCAGCTTTGGTCCGAGACCGTTGAATTTTCTTGCCTGCAACGCCCCGGTAAAACAACTCTACAACCTGAATGTTGAAATCGAGGAAAACTCCGAACTTGACCTGTTTGAAGCCTTTAACAAACACGAGGGCGACTCCCGTATCCCCGATGTCGTTGCCGACATGGAAAAGGAACTGGGTAAAGGCAATAAAAAACCGGAAATCCTCTCCAAACTGGCTCAGTATGAACTGACCCTTTTAGACTGGATCGAGGAACACAAAGGTTACCGCAAATATGTAGCCATTGCCGGAAAATGCTGGCCTGCCTTCCAGACTCAGTTTGGCTTTGTTCCATGTTATGTCAACAGCCGCCTCACATCCAGAGGCATTCCGGTATCCTGCGAAGTAGATATTTATGGCACCCTCAGCGAATTTATCGGCACCGTTGTCAGCCAGGACGCCGTAACCTTGCTGGATATCAACAACTCCGTTCCTTATGATATTTATAACCAGGATATCCAGGGCAAATATCCATACACTCCTACGGATGTATTTATGGCTTTCCACTGCGGCAACACCGCTTCCTGCAAAGTCACCGATCCGGAAATGCGCTACCAGAAGATCATGGCACGCAGTCTGCCAATCGAAGTGACCAACGGAACTTTAGAAGGCGATCTGGTACCGGGTGACATTACTTTCTTCCGTCTGCAGAGTACCGCCGATGCAAAACTCCGCAGTTACATTGCCCAGGGCGAGATCCTGCCGGTAGCCACCCGCTCCTTTGGTTCCATTGGTATTTTTGCCATTCCGGAAATGGGCCGGTTCTACCGCCATGTGCTGATTGAGGGCAACTTCCCTCATCACGGGGCCGTTGCCTTTGGTCACTATGGAAAAACTCTGTACGAGGTGTTCAAATATATCGGCGTGCCGGTAGAGGAAATCGGTTACAATCACCCTGCCGGACAGCTGTACAAGACCGAAAATCCTTTTAGCTAAAGAAAGAGAGGCTGCCTATGTACTATATTGGTGTAGATCTGGGGACCTCTGCCGTGAAACTGATCCTCATGGCAGAGGACGGTTCCCTTTGTAATATCCAGTCCTGTGAATATCCCCTGTATTTCCCTGAAAACGGCTGGTCCGAACAGAATCCTGCCGATTGGTGGAATGCCGTGGTCGCAGGGATCCACCGTCTCTGCCATGAGATTCCGTCTGACCAGGTAGCAGGGATCAGTTTTGGCGGACAGATGCACGGTCTGGTGGCGCTGGATTCCGCGGATGAAGTGATCCGTCCTGCCATTTTGTGGAACGATGGACGGACAGAAGAAGAAACCCGATATCTCAATGATGAAATCGGTGTAGAAAAACTGGCTGAATATACCGGCAACATTGCCTTTGCCGGTTTTACCGCTCCCAAACTCCTCTGGATGCAGAAACATGAGCCGGAACTTTTTGCCAGGATCCGGAAGATCATGCTGCCAAAAGATTACCTGTGCTACCGCATGACCGGCGTTCACGCCACCGATTATTCCGACGCCGCCGGTACTCTTTTGCTGGATGTAAAAAACAAGTGCTGGAGCCAGGAAATGCTGGATTTATGCCATATCCGTAAGGAACAGATGCCTTCCCTTTATGAAAGTTATGAGGTAGTAGGCACGCTGCTGCCGGATGCCGCCAGAGAGCTGGGTCTTTCTCCCCACTGTAAAGTCATGGCTGGGGCAGGCGACAATGCTGCCGCCGCTATCGGCACCGGCACCGTAGGAGACGGAACCTGCAACATTTCCTTAGGAACCTCCGGCACCATCTTTATCCCAAGCACCCGGTTCCATCAGGTGCCGGGTCACGCCCTTCACTCCTTTAACCATGCAGATGGCAGCTACCATCTTATGGGCTGTATTCTCAGTGCCGCTTCCTGCAATAAATGGTGGATGGAAAACATTTTAAATACAGATGATTTTGGTGCCGAGCAGAAATCTATTACAGAATTAGGGAAAAACACCGTATATTTTCTCCCATACCTGATGGGCGAACGCTCACCGCATAACGATCCTCATGCAAGAGGTGCCTTTCTTGGCCTGTCTCTTGATACACCTCGTTTCCAGCTGACACAGGCCGTGTTTGAGGGTGTTTCCTTTGCCTTGAGAGACTGCTATCAGCTTGCCCTGGATCAGGGTATCCGGGTACAGCAGACATCCATCTGTGGCGGTGGAGCCAAAAGTCCTGTCTGGCGGAAAATCGTAGCCAATGTACTGGAGCTTCCGGTTGTCCGCCCGGCCTGTGAAGAAGGTCCCGGATTTGGTGCCGCCATCTTAGCCAGCGTTGGCTGTGGCCAGTATGCTACGGTAAAAGATGCTGCCAAAGATCTCATTCATTTTCAGACAAAAGAAGAGCCGGATCCTTTTCTTTCAGCTCTCTACCATGAAAAATATGAGAACTTCAAAGAATTTTATCCGGCTTTAAAAGGTCTTAACTATTGATTTAGCGAACGGTTACCTTACACACTGCTTTGATTTTTTTAGAGTATCTGACTGTAATGGTGGCCGTTCCTTTTTTCTTTCCTGTCACCTTACCTGATTTAGTTACTGTGGCGATCTTTTTATTGGAACTGCTCCACTTCAACTTTTTCCTGGCTGCTTTGGCTGCCTTTTTCGTGGTGGCTTTCACAGTGACTTTAAGTTTTTTGCTCTTTTTCTTTTTAAGAACCAATTTCTTCTTATTTAATGTCAGTTTTTTTACTTTTGCTTTGGCCGTACTTTTAGATGCCGCCGTGGATGTCGTGGTTTTTGCCGCCGACTGGCTGGCCGCTGCCGTCGTTTCTTTTTCTCCGGTGATCTTGATGTGGTTGATGGCTGCTTCCCCCTTGGTTGGGTTGGAATACAGATACGGACCGCTGGCCGCATCCACTGTACTCATGGATGTGATCTCCACACGGATCTTCACCAGATCTTTGTCCGCCGCTGCCGCCGGCAGGGTTCCTGCTATCTGAGTCATCTTTTTCTTTGCTGTCAGATGCACCTGGGCACTGCTGCCGCTTAATTTTGTAAAAGATGTGCTGCTTCCCACTGCATAGGAAAGTGCATAATCTTTCGGTCCTTTTTTGCTGGCTCCCACATAGGCAGAAAAAGAAAGGTTTTTGTATCCTTTCGTAGACAGCTGCACTTCAAAATACGGCGTTGTTCCCTTGGTCCACTGCACCGTGGCATCCTTATCGCCTGCTGTCATTACCGGCTGCACGGCTTTCGTTCCGTTCATCTTGTACTCCGGTGAAATCTTTTTGTTTTCTGTGGACCACTCCAGTTTGCGAAGTTTCGTTCCGCACACACTGGCGTACAATCTGGCACTTCCCTGGGTGAATGCATATCCTTTTTTCTTTGACCCATACTTGCTTTTACTCAGATCATTGGTGGCCGTTCCCTTGTCATACTCCACATCCGCCGTGCCTGAATAAGCATAATCCAGACTTGCTACGGTAACCTGCGAAGCCGCTTTTACCGTTTCCTTTCCCGGCACACATACAAGCGTCCCCAAAAGCGCCAGACACATCCATCCGGCCAAACCCCGTTTCATCATGATTAATCCTTCCTTTCCGTCTGTTAATTTGATTTCTAACTTAGTTTTTATTGTATCTTATCTGTATTTTCTTTGCAACCATTTCCCGCTGTTCCGGTTTATTTTTTTCTTGTTTCTTTCCTGCCTGGTATGGTACAATCTTTCCATAAATGATCCGTAAGGAGGCTTGTTTATCATATGGATTTTCAATTAGGACAGGTAATAAAAATGAAGAAACCTCACCCATGCGGCGATAATCAGTGGGAAATTCTCCGTGTGGGTGCTGATTTCCGTTTAAAATGTCTTGGCTGCGGCCATCAGGTCATGATTCCCCGCAAGACCGTAGAAAAAGGTTTTAAAGGATTTATAAAAGAGTGATTTTTTGTCTTGCTTTTTACTTTTTATTATGATATAATACAACTCCGTGATGTAAAAATCATAATTCCTTGTTCTTTCTGATAACAGAGAGAGCCAGAGACCAAAAGGAGGTGCAAGCAACTATGAATAAGTACGAATTAGCTTTAGTTGTTAGTGCAAAAGTTGAGGACGAAGTAAGAAATGCCACCGTCGAAAAGGCAAAGGACTATATCACAGCTTTAGGCGGTACTATTACAAATGTCGATGAATGGGGCAAGAAGAAACTTGCTTATGAAATTCAGAAGATGGGTGAAGGCTTTTATTACTTTATTCAGTTCGATTCAGAGTCTGAGACTCCGGGCGAATTGGAGCAGAGACTTCGCATTATGGACAACGTGCTCAGATACTTATGCGTGAAACAGGAGGCATAAGACAAGGAGGAGTCTTGTTAAATGAATAAGGTAATTTTGATGGGTAATCTTACCCGCGACCCGGAGATCCGCTACACTCAGAGCGAGAACTCCATGGCTATCGCCAGATTTAGTTTAGCTGTAAACCGCCGCTTCGCCCGCCAGGGTGATACGGATGTAGATTTCTTTAACTGTACAGCCTTTGGCAGACAGGCAGAATTCGTTGAAAAATATTTCAAACAGGGTTCCCGTATGCTTTTGACAGGTCGTGTTCAGAACGATAACTACACCAACAAGAACGGCGAAAAAGTTTACAGTGTGCAGATCATTGCCGAGGAAATCGAATTTGCTGAAAGAAAGAGTACAGCGGATGCCAATGCAGCCGCATTCCAGGCCGGTGGTGCTCCACAGCCTACCGCTGCCAAAGCAGATGATGATTTCATGGATCTTCCAACCGGTATTGAAGATGGTCTTCCATTTAACTAGAGATTTGGCTTTCAGGATTTTATAAGGAGGTTTAGAAATGGCTTATAATAAAGAAGGAGGAAACTCTCCAGCAAGAAGAAGAGGTCCTCGTAGAAGAAAAAAAGTATGTGCATTCTGTTCAGATAAAGAGCATAACTTCATCGATTACAAAGATGTTGCAAAACTGAAAAAATACATGTCTGAAAGAGGTAAAATCCTTCCTAGAAGAATTACCGGTACATGTGCTAAACATCAGAGAGCTCTTACTGTAGCAATCAAGCGTGCCCGTCACGTAGCATTGATGCCATATACATTGGATTAATTTCCACTGTACTTTAGTCTGTTATGTTAGGACAGACGCCTATCTTTTACAGATGGGTGTCTGTCCTTTTTATTTATTTGTATTCGCATACAATTCGTGTTATAATAGAGTTGGATTTTTATCAGAATCTCATTGAGGGGGTAAATACATTGTCGAAAAATGCCATTAAGGGAACACTGCGATCTTATCTTCGCTGGCCAATCATTCTGGCTGTTCTCCTTATTGTAATGAATATTCAGATCTATACCATT
>JAXDTV010000149.1:0-7640 GCA_034089785.1 Eubacterium sp. | reverse complement strand
TGAAAAAAATCGGAAAAAATGCCTTCAGCGGCTGTACATCTTTGAAAAGTCTTTCAGTTGGAAAGGCTGCTGTTATGGGGATCAAGCTGCAGAATGTCGGTGAGATCGGAGAGGCTGCTTTTAGCGGCTGTACCAGTGTAGAAAATGTAGAACTGGGAGACAGTGAAGATAAGGTGATGGGAAGTTATGCCTTTACCGGCTGTACCAGTCTGAAGGCCATCGATATTCCGATGAAAGATGCTGACAAGATCGGTGCCAGTGCTTTCGAGGGTTGTACCAAGCTGACGGAAGTCACCTTGAAAGAGGGCATTCAATACATCAGCAGTGCCCTGTTCAAAGGATGTGCTGCTGAGGCAGAAAACGGTATGACGTTTAGAGTAAAAGGAGACAACACTTCCAATATTCTGCCAAAGAGTGTCCAGGTAATCCGCAGCAATGCATTCCAGGAAGCAAAGCTTGACAAAATAGATCTTACTAATTGTGATAAGATGACAGAAATTGGAGATTATGGATTTGCACTGGCAGCCATAGCTGAGATCAAACTGCCGGAAAACCTGAAAAAACTGGATGCTTATGCGTTCCAGGGAGCCGTGCTTACCTCCATTGACATTCCGTCAAATTGTACCGAATGGGGTGAAGGTGTATTTTCTCAGAGCAGTCTGACAAAGATTTCTCTGCCAAAGACACTGGAAGTAATCCCACAGCGGAGTTTTCGCCAGTGTCAGTTTCTGATGGGAGATAACATCCAGATTGAGGATGGTTCAAACCTGGAAACCATCGGGGAAAGTGCCTTTGAAGGATGCAGCCTTCTTACGAATACGAGCTTTTTGAAGGGCCTTACCAAACTGACTGCTATTAAGGCAGGAGCTTTTCAGAAATGCTATTCTTTTTTCAAGAGGGGGACTTCTTATACCCAGGATATATATGGCTCTTACAGACTTCGTCATGGCGGAGATTACGGTCCCCTGGAGACCGTGGAACTGCCGGATTGTGTAACGGAGTTGGGAGAACAGGCCTTTGCAGACAACTACGGACTGAAGACAGTGGATCTGGGAGAAGGGATTGAGAGTATCCCGGAAAAGGCGTTTTATAACGCCAATGCAGGAAATGCATATGGCGCAAAACTTGAAAAAGTCATTGTGTCATCTAAGCTGACTTCCATAGGAAAGTATGCATTCCAGAATCAGACCCGGCTCAACACCATCGGTTACGGTGATACAGTGAAAAATGGAACAGCCCAGTTCCCATCTACGCTGGGGGAAGTGGGAGATTATGCATTTGCAGGCTGTGCCACTGAGGCAACGGTAAACGGTTATACTGTATATCCATTTTATGTGAAGAAAGCCGGCATGTCTGACACAGAAAAAGACGGCTATGCAGAGTATGCAGTAGTAGAGGAAGATAAAAGTTCAACCAAAACCGTTTATATTGCAGAGGATGACAGAATCAGTTCTCTTGATTATGCCGGATTGTCGGAGACAGAACAGCTGCAGTATACAAAGGTGCTGGCAGTTGCAGTGCGCTGTTATTACAAGGCGGCAGATGTAGTAGAAAACAGTGTATCCGGCACGACTTACAAAGTAGCAGATGAGTATCTGGATACCACTACGGATGCTTATAAAACATATTATTACCGCCAGGAATCCACGCAGCCAACCCTTCGTCTGAAGAGCGGTACGACACTGGAAAAGAACAAAGACAGCAGTATGGAAAGCCAGATGTTCATGTTGACTACTTCCATACTGGGACTGCAGAGTTCGACAGCAGGCAGCGTTACATATGCCTTTGGTTTACAGAAGGTGATCCTTCCGGATTCTGTGGCTGCAAGAGGAATCGGCGCCCACGCGTTTGAGAACTGCTTTAACCTTACGACAGTACGCCTGCCAAAGGGATTGAAAGAGATCAAAGAATATACTTTCAGCGGATGCGGAAAGAAATTTGCAGATAATCAGAAAGCAGATGATTTCTATGGACTCCGCACTGCTGTGATTCCGGATACGGTAACATCCATCGGTAAAAATGCTTTCAGCAAATGTTACAACCTGGTGCTGACAGATGAAAAAGGTATGGGAAGTACCTTCGGTCTCAGCGTGCAGACCATCGGTGACTATGCGTTTGACAACTGTCCTTCTCTGGAGGAGATCATTTTCCCATCCAGCCTGACAACCATTGGTAATAACGCTTTCAGCAACAGTACCATAAAGGAAAAAGTACAGACTTCGGTTACCTATCAAAATACCAGTGGCAAAGAGACAAAATATACATATTACAGAAACCGGAAACCATACGGAACTTACAGCAGTAAGACCGGTCTTACAAGCATTGATTTTGACCGTGCTATCCGTCTGGAATCCATCGGAACCAACGCATTCCAGAATACCAATGTGGTAAAGGCAGATATGAGTAAGACTAAGATCCGGAAACTGCCAACGGGAGCGTTTAGTGGATGTACTTACCTTGCCAATGCAAAAGTGTCCGATACCACAGAGGACATCGCCAGCAAGGTATTTGTAGACAATGAAGATCTGAAAAATATTAACATACCATTGGCAGCCACCTTAAACGGACAGGCTATTTATGGATCTTATGGTACTACAGCAGGCAAAGATATTAACCCGACCCTTCAGTTTGATAACAGTGCAAACACTTCTGTCACCGTACCGATCCAGGGCAGTGTAACCTTGCCGATCCGGGTACTGAACAGTGATACCCTGAATGGTGTGCCGACGGTTACATTGATTGATAATGAGGGAACTTCTCATGCACTGTACAAGGACGGCCAGTCTGTAGAAGGGGGATACAAAGGTCTGACTGTGAAGGCATCCCAGGATGAAAAAACAGGTGTTTATTCCTTTACTTTGTCAGGAACGAGTTATATCAAAGAGGCTGTGAAGGTAAGAGTAGAGTTCCAGAGTAAGTTCAGAGTACTGGAAAGCAATGGATTTATGATCAACAGCCACACCGTTGACTATGCAGTACGAGTGGTTGATATGCCGACAGAAGCAGTGGATATCTCGGCAGCAGAAGACACGGTGGTAAAAAATAAACCAACGATGTATGAAGAAACATCCGGTGGCAAGATTCTTTACATCCCATCCACCGGACAGGCAGCTACAAGCGGCATCCAAGTAAAAGCGGTCCTGACACCGTACAACACAACGGAAGGAGTAACATGGGAGACTTCGGACCCATCCGTTGTAACGATAGAGAAGCCCGTTACGAAAGACGGCGTTTCTACGGCTACCATCAAGCGGGCAGCCAATGGAAAGGCAACCATTACCGTTACTTCCGGAAGTAAAACAGATAGGCTGGATGTGTACTGTCAGACAGCAGCCAAATCTCTGAAAGTGACCACAGTAGGAGATAATCTGCCGGGAGAATTTAGCAGCGCTTCCGGTGGTACTTCCAAAGGATCACCATACATGATCAAAGCGGACAATGGAGGTAAAGATGCCATCCGTGTTACACCGGAATTTGACAGCAGTTACGACGGTGTGTCCGGTGAGAAAGTAGTATATACAAGTTCCAATCCGGATATTATCGAAGTAGATAATACAGGAAAGATCACTACCAAGGGAGCCTCAGATGAGGTAGTGACCATCACGGCTACCGCTCAGGCCAGCGGACAGAAGAAAGATTTTTTCCTGAAGGTACAAAGCGATGTGACTTTATCCGTATCTACCATTACAATCTGTGGTAAGAACGGTGCCAATACCGTTGGGGCAGGAAGTACGCTGCAGATGGAAGCAGATGTGCGTCCGGCAGCCGCTACCAATAAAAAAGTAACCTGGAGTATTACCAGTGGTGCTGCATATGGATCCATTGATGAGAATGGTCTTTTGACTGCCAAGGATAAAGGATCGATCCAGATTCAGGCTGTCAGTGAGAATGGTAAGATCAAATCCAATAAATACATTGTTAAGGTGACCATGCCATCTTCTGAATTAAAGATTTATAACACCAATCCAACGGTAAAGGTTGGCAGTGAGTTAAGGATCAACAAGACAACATCCAAAACTGCCAGCACAGGCTTTATCATTTTGCCGACTAACTCGGATGATACAGTAACCTGGACCACCGACCGGCCGGATCTTGTCAATGTCAGCTATGACACATCTAAGGTAGTGATCAAGGGACTGGCAGCCGGTAAGGCAACTATTACTGGAACTACTACATCCGGTGTCAAGGCCAGTGTAGAGGTTACGGTACTGGGCCAGGGACAGAGTGCCGACGGAAGCAGTCAGAATGGCAGCGGAAACAATGGTAACGGCAGCAATGGTAACGGCAGCAATGGTGCTTACAGCAGCGGAAGCCAGATCCCGGCAACGGGCATCCGGATTTTTGCCAAGAAGCCGAATGCCAAAAAGATGCGGGTAGCCAAAGGCAGCAGTACGAAAGTAAAAGTAGTGCTGACACCGGCGTCTACCACCGATAAAGTTACTTATCGTTCTTTGAAAAATGCCGTGGCCACCGTCAGTGCGTCCGGTGTGATCAAAGCTAAGAAAAACGGAACAGCTAAGATAGAGATCACCACTACATCCGGCAGACGCCAGGTAATCACCGTGATCGTATCCAAGAAAGTAAAAGCAAAAAAGGTCAAGGTAAAAGCACCTAAGACTATGAAACGAAAGAAAACAGCTACTTTGAAAGTCAGTCTGGCACCAGCTAAGTCCACTGATACGCTGTCCTTTAAGAGCAGCAAGTCATCGGTTGTAAAAGTAGACGGATACGGTGTTTTGACAGCGAAGAAAAAAGGAACAGCCAAGATTACAGTGAAGGCTTCTTCCGGTAAAAAGAAAGTGATCAAGATCAAAGTAAAATAAACGGAGGTTTGAAGGAATGTTGAATCGATTTTCCCGCACCCAGCTTATTCTGGGCAAGGAGGCAATGGAAAAACTGAAAAATGCCCATGTGGCTGTATTTGGGATCGGCGGCGTCGGAGGTTATGTCTGTGAGGCGCTGGTCCGGAGCGGGGTCGGTTCCTTCGACCTGATCGATGATGACAAGATATGCCTTACCAATCTGAACCGGCAGATCATCGCCACCACTTCCACCATAGGAAAGTACAAGGCAGATGTGATGAAGGCGCGGATGGAAGACATCAATCCCCAGGTAAAAGTACAGGTTCACAAGTGCTTTTTCCTGCCGGAAAATGCAGAGGAGTTTCCTTTTGAAGAATATGATTATATTGTAGATGCCGTGGATACGGTAACGGCCAAGATCGAGCTGGTTATGAAGGCACAGGAAAAAGGGGTGCCCATCATCAGCTGCATGGGAGCCGGCAATAAATTTGACCCGGGACAGTTTAAGGTGGCAGACCTTTACAAAACGAAAATGTGTCCGCTGGCAAAAGTAATGCGGCGGGAATTGAAAAAGCGTGGCGTAAAGAAACTAAAAGTGGTATACTCAGAAGAAAAGCCTATGCGGCCTGTGGATGAGGAAGAGAGCAGCTGCCGCACCGACTGTGTATGTCCACCGGGATCTCAGAGAACCTGCAGTGTAAGAAGAGATATACCAGGAAGTCTGGCTTTTGTACCTTCTGTGGCAGGCCTTATGATCGCCGGAGAGGTAACGAAAGATTTGATAGAAAAGGAGACATCATTGTGAGTAAGCGTAAGAAAAAAAGAAGTATCATGGATATAGCAACTACAATCATACTGATTGTGTGCGCCATTGGATTTGTGGGCATGGTGGTAAGTATTGTATACACCAAGAACAAGGATAAAAATGACAGTACCCAGACCGCCCAGGCCACAGCCACCGGCAGTGCCGCCACAGAAGAGCCGAAGGTAGATGAAAAATACATCACCCGTTATGGCTGTGTGATCTCAGAGGGAACCCAGAGTGATGAAAGTGGCAGTGCTTTTTACCTGGAGTTAAATGAAAAGGACAAAACCTACAAGAGACTTCTGAATGCCGGTAAAGAAAGCAGTGAACTGAGCCGTGGTACCTTTACAAGAACCAAAGAAGGCATTGAGACAGTAGACAAAGACAACAACAAAGACCTTTTTTACTTTGAAGGAGATTATCTGATCTCCAGACAGGCTTTGTATCAGGGCAAGGTACCGGATCAGACCACCTTTAATAAAACATTTGTCAATGAAGTAGAAGGAGACAACAAGGTAAAGATCCAGTTTAAGAAAAACGGTAAATTTGTCCAGAGTATCGTGCGGTACAAGGCAAATCTGGACGGCAGTGACACAGATAATGCAGCTGCCGGTACTTATAAGAGGAAAGGCAAGTTCATCTACCGAACCAAGGACGATGGCAGCAAGATGATGCCTCTGTATATTTACAAAGACCGGATGTGCACCAGTTACTATAAACTTGAAAAAAAAGCAACTGCAACAGAGTAAAAGGGAGGACATGGCGTTGACAGAAGTAGAAGAAATCTTAAAACAGATTAAAGAGCGTCTCACAGGAGACAAAAAGCAGGACTTAAAGTACCTGAAAGGACAGATGGAGGCTTTTCACGGACATGAGTTTGGCGGCGAGATCGCCAAAGAATGCAGCCGTTTGATGTATGACCTTTTATCAGAGGAAGAGAGAAACGAAGCGGTTGTGGAAATGGGAAAAGACCGTGTGGTAGATATCCAGATCGACGAGGACGAAGAGGAAGAAGAGGACGCACAGTATTATTCTTTCTATGAATTTTTCGAGGAGATCATGGTAAACGAGTTTGTAAAGCCGGACAAGGCAGTGCGCCGTTCCGAGATTCCTCATGCAGACATTTTCCTTAACCGAGGCATGGACCTTATGTCAGAGGGCAAGTATGAGGAGGCAAAGGAGAGCTTTGCCAATGCCAGAAAGTGGAACCCGGTGAATGCCCACATTGCTTTCTGCTATATGGACAGTCTGATCGCGCTGGATCAGTGGGATGAGGTGCATGAGACGGCACTGACTGCTATTTACTATGCGTTCCGCCCGGACACAGTGGCCAAGGGATTTGCTTATCTGGGACGGTACTTTGAACACCAGGGAGAGAAAAAGCCGGCGGCGGCCTGTTTCCACATCGCTCTGCAGTTTGAGGCGGACCAGAAAGAAGCACTGGCTTCCCTGAAAAAATCCGGCATCCATCTGAAAGAAAAAGAGATCAAAAAGATCGCCGAGGAATATGAGTTCCTGCCGGGACCGAATCCGGCTATCCTGGCTCTGGCTACAGGCCTTGGAGAACAGCTCTTTGGCAACCAGATGATCGACGGAGCCACCTACTGTTACAATATCGTTTACGGACTTACCGGAGACGATAAGGTAAAAGAACTGATGGAAGGGCTGGCAAAAATTAATATGTAAAAAATGAAAGGATTTTCAGTGTAACAGCTGGAAGTCCTTTTTTTGGGACTTAATATATGGGAGAATGGGAGGAAGAGGGGGAGAGGTCGAAAAGTGTTGAAAATAAACAAAAAATCAAATATAATAAAAATATGTGAATTGAAGATAAAAAATAAACAACATAAAAGGTAAGGGAGGAAATAAAAATGTTAGCGCATATTTCGGATGACGGATTGACGAGACAGCAGACTGTGTTGGAACACACAAAGGGGGTGGCAGATTTGTGTGAAGCAAAAGCTTCACCATTGGGGATTGGTAATATAGCAAAATTGTGTGCAGTATATCATGATATCGGAAAAGAGAAAAAA